>NZ_JBFBAD010000039.1:0-10540 GCF_040682075.1 Actinoplanes sp. NPDC051411
CGAGGTGGCGACACACCACCTCGGCCGTTTCTTCGTCTTTGCCCGAACGCACACCGAATGCTGTCCCCGCTGTACGGAACGTTGACAAAGCCGCGTTCATATACGATGGTCAATGTCCGAGCTTGTTCGTCTGATGTGCGGGTGTGAGCCCCCGGCATCCCCGCGCCGACCACTCCTCACGAACGTTCCCCGCGTCGAAGGAGCACTCCCCCATGCGCCTGACCCACCTCGGACTTGTCGCGGTCACCCTCGCCGCGGCGGTGACGGCCGTGCCCGGGCCGGCCGTCGCGGCGGCCGCCGTCACCACCACCGTCAACGTCAACGGCTCCGTCGCCGGCCGCGCCTTCGACGGCGTCGGCGCGATCAGCGGCGGCGGCGGCAACTCCCGCCTGCTGTACGACTACCCGGCCGCCCAGCGGTCACAGATCCTCGACTACCTGTTCAAGCCGAGCTACGGCGCGGCCGTCCAGCTGCTGAAGCTCGAGATCGGCGGGGACGCCAACTCGACCGACGGCGCCGAGCCGAGCCACGAGCACGTGCGCGGCGACGTCAACTGCAACGTCGGATACGAGTTCTGGCTCGGCGAGCAGGCCGTGGCCCGCAACCCGGCCATCAAGTTCGTCGCCCTGCCGTGGGCCGCGCCGGGCTGGATCGGCAACCACAGCTTCTGGTCCCAGGACATGATCGACTACGACATCTCCTGGCTGAACTGCGCCAAGCAGCACGGGCTGACGATCAGCTACCTCGGCGGCTGGAACGAGCGCGGCCACGACAGCACCTGGTACAAGAACCTGCGGACGTCGCTGAACGCGGCCGGCTACGGCGCGGTGCAGATCGTCGGCGACGACAGCAGCTGGAGCATGGCCGACGAGTTCGCGGCCGACCCGACGCTGAAGAACGCCGTCGGCGTGCTGGGCAACCACTACGTGTGCGGCTATCTGTCCCAGGCCGACTCGTGCTCGACCACGACCAACGCCCGCAACTCGGGCAAGCAGCTGTGGGCGAGCGAATTCGGTTCGCAGGACGACAACGACGGCGTGGTGCCCTACATCCGTACGGTGAATCGGGGTTATCTCGACGCCGAGATCAGCGGCTACATGAACTGGCCGCTGATCGCCGCGATCACCCCCAACCTGCCCTACGCGACGGTCGGGCTGATGGACGCCGGCTCGCCCTGGTCGGGGGCCTACCGGGTCGGCAAGAACCTGTGGGCCAACGCGCACTACACGCAGTTCACCCAACCCGGCTGGCATTACCTGAACAACTCGGCCAGCGGCTACCTCGGCGGCAACCGGGCCAACGGGAGCTATGTCTCGCTCAAGTCGACCAACAACAGCGACTACTCGACGATCTATGAGACCAGCGGGGCGACCGCCGCGCAGACGGTGAACGTGACCGTGTCGGGCGGCCTGAACACCGGCACCGTGCACGTCTGGTCGACCGACATGGGCTCGTCGAACCCGGCCGACTGGTTCGTCAAGCAGGCCGACGTCACGCCGTCCGGCGGCGGCTACACGCTGACCCTGCAACCGAACCGGATCTATTCGGTCACCACCACGACCGGGCAGGGCAAGGGCACCGCGGCGAGCCCGGCGAGAGGTTCCCTCGCGCTGCCCTACACCGACGACTACGAGAGCTATCCGGTGCGCGGCATGGCGAAATATGTCGAGACCATGCAGGGCGCCTACGAGGTCCGGGCCTGCGCGGCCGGCCACACCGGCAACTGCCTGCAGCAGGTCGCGCCGGTCCAGCCGATCGAGTGGCAGGACGACAGCGACGCGTACGCCCTGGTCGGCGACCCGGCCTGGAGCAACTACACGGTCAGCACCGACGTCGACATGCAGCAGGCCGGCACGGTGACGCTGCTCGGACGGGCCAACACGCAGAATCGGCCGCAGAGCCACCAGGCCGCCTACCAGCTGCGGATCGGCAACACCGGTGCCTGGTCGATCGCCCGCAACAGCAGTGGCGGCGCGTTGACCACGCTGACCTCGGGCAGCCACGCCGCCCTGGGCCTGAACACGTGGCACACGATCGCGCTCGGCTTCTCGGGCAACCAGATCACCGCCTCGCTCGACGGCACGGTGCTCGGCCAGGTCACCGACATCGCGTTCACCAGCGGCCAGGCCGGTTTCGGCGTCGTCGGCTATCAGACCGACCAGTTCGACAACCTGCGCGTCACCGCGAACACGGGCGGCGGCAACCTCGCCGGGGTGCTCCGCGGCCAGGAGTCGGGCCGCTGCGTCGACGTGCCTGGCGGCGCCACCGCGAACGGCACCGCGGTCGCGCTCTGGGACTGCAACAGCGGCAGCAACCAGCAGTGGACGCTGACCACGGGCCGGCAGCTGCAGAGCCTCGGTAAATGCCTCGACGTCAACGGCGCCGGCGCCGCGGACGGCACGGTCGTGCAGCTCTGGGACTGCAACAGCGGCAGCAACCAGCAGTGGACCGTCAACTCCGACGGGACGGTCGTCGGCGCCGGGTCCGGCAAGTGCCTCGACGCCACCGGGCACGGCACGGCCAACGGCACCGCGATCGAGATCTGGACCTGCAACGGCGGAAGCAACCAGAAATGGGACCGCAGCTGACCCGAAGGGACATGCCATGCGACACAACCTCAGGTGGTTCGCGACGGCCGGTCTCGGTCTCGCGCTGACCCTCGGCTCGCTGGCCGGGCTCGCGACGCCGGCGAACGCCGAATCCAACGGCGGCGTGCGGATCATGCCGCTCGGAGACTCCATCACCGACGGCTACACCGTGCCCGGCGGCTATCGGATCGGCCTCTGGCAGCGGGCGGCCGCGGCCGGCGTCAGCGTCGACTTCGTCGGCTCGCAGTTCAACGGCCCGGACACCCTCGGCGACCACGACCACGAGGGGCACTCGGGCTGGCGGATCGATCAGCTCGACGCCAACATCACCGGCTGGCTCCAGGCGTCCGACCCGCGCACGATCCTGCTGCACATCGGCACCAACGACATCGGCCAGAACTATGACGTCGCGCATGCCCCGGACCGGCTCTCGGCGCTGATCGACCACATCCGTACGCTCGCGCCGAACGTGCAGCTCTTCGTCGCCCAGATCATCCCGACCGCCAACGCGACGAACGAGACCGCGACCCAGACCTTCAACGCGGCGCTGCCCGGCATCGTCGCCCAGAAGGGCCCGCTGACCCACCTGGTCGACCAGCACTCGGCGATCACCACCGCCGATCTGGCGGACGGTTTGCACCCCAACGCGACCGGCTACGACAAGATGGCGGCGCGCTGGTGGTCGGCCCTGCAGTCGGTGCCGGGCAGCCTCGCGCCGGTGAGCGTGCCGGCGGTCGGCTCGGCTGCCCTGCTCACCCACGCCGACTCCAACCGGTGCCTCGACGTCACGGGAGCCAGCACCGCCGACGGCGCCCAGGCGATCATCTGGGACTGTCACGGCGCGACGAACCAGCGCTGGACCCGTACGGCCGCCGGCGAACTGCGGGTCTTTGGCGACCACTGCCTCGACGTCAACGCCAACGGCACGGCCGACGGCACCAAGGTGCAGAGCTGGACCTGCAACGGCACGGCGGCGCAGAGGTTCACCTTCAACGCCAACGGCACGATCGTCGCCGCGGCCTCCGGCAAGTGTGTGGACGTCAACGGCGACGGCACCGCCAACGCCACCCTGGTGCAGCTGTGGACCTGCAACGGCACCGGCGCCCAGCGCTGGCTGGTGCGCTAGGCACTGCCGGGGCACAAGCGCATCTGGGAGGGGGTGCGGCCCCACCATCGCCTCGCGCAGCGGGTGAGGACGGCCGGTTCGGCGAAGCCCAGCCGGGCGCTGATCTCGGCGAACGGCAGGTCGGTGCCGGCGACGAGGTCTCGGGCGCGCTGGCGGCGTACGCAATCGAGGATCTCGGCGAAGGTCAGGCCCTCCTCGGCGAGGGCGCGCTGAAGAGTACGCGGGTGGACCGCGATCCACCGCGCGATCTCGCCCAGGCTCGGCGCCGGGCCTCCGCAGTGGCGGGCGCGGCCGACCGCAACGAGCCGGCCGGGTGACGCGGTGGCCTCGGGCAGGGCGGGGTCGCCGCCCAGGCGGTCGGCGAGGGCCTCGCGGACGCGCCAAGCCAGCCCCGAGCGTTCGACGTGGCCGACCGGCGCCGACAGGATCCCGGCGGGCAGCCGCAGCAGGCCGACCGGGCGGCCGAGGCGCACCTTGGCGCCGAAGCTCTGCTCCCAGCCCGGCCGGTCGGTGGCCGGGAACGGCAGGTCGACCGAGCGCACGCCGTAGTCGCCGGCCAGGTGGCGCAGGCGGCGGTGCAGGTCGAGCAGGGCGTGCCCGGGTGAGCCGACGCCGGAGCGCAGCCGCAGCCCGACCACCTGCCGCGACCCCTCGGGGTCGTCGACGACGTCGAAGGGTGTGCCCGTCAGCTCGTCGGCAATCACTGTCCCAAACTATCCGCCGCGCACGATCAAGGACGTCGTGGCGGGCCCGACCTAGCTTCGGGAAACGTGGATACCGAAGTGGTCGTCGTCGGGGCGGGGCCGGTCGGCCTGATGGTGGCGGCCGAGTTGCGGCTGGCCGGTGTGGACGTCGTCGTGCTGGAGCGCCTGGCCGAACCGGCTCCGCACCCCAAGGCGCTCGGTCTGCATGCCCGGACGTTGGAACAACTGGCCATGCGCGGACTGGCCGGGCCGTTCCTGTCCGGCGGGGCGCGGATTCCGGCCTGGCACTTCGGGTTCCTGTCCGAGAAGGTCGACCTGACCAGGCTGGACTCGCCGTACCCGTTCCTGCTCGCCTTCCCGCAGCACCGCACCGAGGCCATCCTGGCCGGGCGGGCGCGGGAGCTGGGCGCGCGGATCGTGCGGGGCGAGGCGGTCACCGGGCTGGCGCCGACCGGTGTGAGCGTCCGGGTCGGGACCGAGGGCCGGAGCTGGGAGGCGGGCTGGGTCGTCGGGGCGGACGGTGCCGGGAGCACGGTACGGAAGGCGGCCGGCATCGGCTTCCCGGGCACCGACGCCGACACCTGGGCCTACCTCGGCGACGTGCGTGCCGACGCCGCGCCGGAGCCCGGCTACGGCGTGCAGAACGAGAAGGGCGCCCTGATCGTGGCTCCGCTGCCGGACGGGCTGCGGCGGTTCACCGGCTTCGATCCGGCGCGCCAGGATCCGGCCCACCGCGGGCTCACCCTGGACGAGCTCGAGGAGACGGTGACCCGGATCTCCGGGGTGGACTTCGGGCTGCGCGATCCGGAGTGGCTGACCACGTTCGGCAACGCGACCCGGGTCGCCGCGGACTATCGTCGCGGCCGGGTCCTGCTGGCCGGCGACTCGGCGCACATGCATTTCCCGGCCGGCGGCGTCGGCCTCAACCTGGGGCTGCAGGACGCGATGAACCTGGGCTGGAAGCTCGCCGCCGTGGTGCAGGGCCGCGCCCCGGACGCGCTCCTCGACACCTATGGCGCCGAGCGCAGGCCGTGGGGTGAGGACGTCGCCGAGCACACGCTCGCCCAGACCGCGCTGATCACGGCGACCAACCCGACCGGGCAAGCTCTGCGAGCTTTGCTGAGCGGTCTCGTCCGTACGCTTCCCGACCTGTCCCTGCTGCTCGCGCGGCGCCTGTCCGCGTTGGACGTCCACTATCCGGTGCCGGGCGCACATCCGCTGGTCGGCACCCGGGTCGCCGAGGCGCCACTGGCCGACGGGCGCCCGCTGGTCGAGGGGAAAACGGTGATCCGCCCGGACGGCTACGTGTGGTGGGCGACCGACGGCGACGAGACGCCACCCGACCTGGGGGTGGCCTTCGGCGGCTGACCAGGAAGGCCAGACGGTCTGACTCTTGTGGTTAACAATGGTCATACCATATGGTCGATGACATGGCCGTCACGGAAGTCACGGACGTGAATTCAACTGGAAACGATCATCTGTGCGCCGAGCGGGTGGAGATCGTTTATGCGGGGTCGCGGCGTGACGCCACGACCACTTTGGCCGTGGACGGGGTCAGCCTGGCCGTCCGGCGCGGCGAGTTCGTCGTCATCGTGGGACCCTCCGGCTGCGGCAAGACCACGCTGCTCAACGCGGTAGCCGGCTTCATCGGCATCAACGGCGGCTCGCTGACGCTGGACGATGCCCCGATCACCGGGCCGTCGCCCCAGCGCGCGATGGTCTTCCAGCAGCCGAGCCTGCTGCCCTGGCGGACGGTGCTCGGCAACATCGCGTACGGCCTGGATCTGGCCCGGCAGACGCCGGCGGCCGACCGCCGGGCCCGGGCCACCGAATTGCTGCATCTGGTCGGTCTCGGCGAGTTCGGCGGCCGCTATCCGGGCCAGCTCTCGGGCGGCCAGCAGCAGCGGGTCAACCTGGCCCGGGCGCTCGCCGTGCGGCCGTCGCTGCTGCTGCTCGACGAGCCGTTCGCCTCGATCGACGCCCAGACCCGCGAGCAGATGCAGGCCGAGTTGCTGCGGATCTGCGCCGAGGAGGCGGTGACCGCGCTGTTCGTCACCCACGACATCACCGAGGCGGCGTTCCTGGCCGACCGCGTGATCGTCTTCGGACCCCGGCCGGGTCGCATCGTCCGCGAGGTCTCGGTGCCGTTCCCGCGGCCCCGGGAGGCCGCGCTGCGGCGCGACTCGCGCTTCACCGAGGTGGTCGAGGAGATCGCCACCGCGCTCTACGCGTCGGAGGTGCCGCGATGACCTGTCGCCACGGCGAAACCGGGTCGGAGGTGCCGCGATGACCGCGCTGTCGACCCGGGAGACCACCAAGATCACCCCGGCCCGGAAGGCCCGGCGCGACCGCGCCGGCAAGATCCTGTACGGCACGGCCGCGGTCATCGTCGTGCTCGCGGCCTGGCAGATCATCGCCGCGCTGCGGATCAAGCCCGAGGTGATCCTGCCCGGCCCGCTCGACGTGGCCGACGCGTTCAAACAGCTGTTCAGCACCAGCGAGATCTGGACCGACCTGGGCACGAGCGGCTCCGAGATGCTGTTCGGCCTGCTGCTGGCGACCGTGGTCGGACTGCCGGCCGGTCTGCTCATCGGTTGGTACAAGCGGCTGTCCTGGGCGCTCGGCCCGTTCGTGTCGTTCCTCTATTCGACTCCCCGCATCGCGCTCACCCCGCTGCTGATCGTCTGGTTCGGCATCGGGCAGACCTCGAAGATCGCGATCGTCTTCCTGATGGCCGTCTTCCCGATCGTCATCAACGTGACCACCGGCATGCAGAACCTCGACCCGGCCATGCTGCGGGTGGCCAAGCAGTTCGGGGCGAGCGACTTCCAGGTCTTCACCACGATCGCCCTGCCGGGCACGGTTCCCTACATCATCAGCGGCCTGCGGCTCGCGGTCGGGCAGGCGCTCATCGGCGTCTTCGTCTGCGAGCTGTCCGGCGCCACCCACGGCATCGGCATGCTGATGAACAACGCCGGCCAGCAGTTCCAGACGCCGGTCGTCTTCGCCGGCGTCGTCATCTTCGCGCTGACCGGCGTCCTGATCTCCTGGCTGCTGCGCCTGCTCGAGCGGTCGGTGGCCGCCTGGCGTCCCGATTCGCACTAGAAGGGCTCGATAAATGCTCAAGAGAATCGCCGCGGCGGCGGCCGCCTCGATAACCCTGGCCGGGCTGGCCGCGTGCGGCAACGGCGGGAGCGACGCCAAAGGAGGCGGCACGCTCAAGGTCAGCTTCAGCGAGGTCGTCGCGGACGAACTGCCGCTCTGGATCGCCCAGGACTCGGGCCTGTTCGCCAAGCACAACGTCCAGGTCGACCTGACCAACCTGTCCAGCTCGGACGGCTTCCCGGCGCTCATCTCCGGGCAGACCCAGCTCGCGTCGATCGGCGCCTCCGAGATGGTGTCGGGCGCCGCGTCCGGTGCCAAGGTCAGCTACATCGCGACGCTCACGCCGGTCTTCCCCTACCAGCTGTACTCCAAGGTGCCGGGCGACCAGCTGCGGGGCAAGAAGATCGGCATCACCTCGACCAGCGGCTCGCTCTACATCGCCACCTTGCAGGCCCTGCAGCAGCTCGGGATGACCAAATCCGACGTCCAGCTGATCACGCTCGGCTCGGTGACCAACGTGAACAACGCGCTGGTGTCCGGGTCGATCGACGCCGCGCTGTCGCACCCGCCGGGCTCGGCCAAGATCGAGGCGTCCGGCTACAAGCCCGTGCTCGACCTGGCCAAGCAGAAGATCCCGACCTCCAACGTCGGCATCGCGGTGCTCCAGTCGTACGCCAAGGACCACCGCGGCGAGGTGCAGAACTTCATCTCGGCGCTGCTCGAGGCGATCGCCCGGGAGAAGTCCGACAAGGCGTACTCGATCTCCGAGCTCAAGGCCCACCTGAAGGTCGACGACGAGAAGGCGCTCGACGAGACCTACCAGTTCTATGCCCAGGAGGTGCTGCCGGCGGTGCCGACGCCGACCGTGCAGCAGCTGGCCACGTCGCAGAACGTGCTCGGCGCGGCCAATCCGAAGGTCAAGCAGCTCGACCTCAGCACCATCGTCGACACCTCGTTCGTCAGCTCCGCCGGAACCCAGGGGTAGGCCACATGGCATCGCGCACGACCACCGAGACCACCCACTACCACGTGCAGAAGCGGCGCCGGGCGGCGTTCCTGGACGAATGGAAGGGCTACCAGAAGACGGTCCGGAGGGCCGACGAGGTCGGCCTTTCCCTCACCGCCCGGCGTACGCGGGTGGGCGTCTACACCGGCATCGACGGCGACCAGCCGACCCGCTCGATGGACGCGCTGGTCCACGAGATCGACCCCGGAGTCACGTCGACGATCCACCGGCACTCGTGGGACGCGATGGTGTTCGTGGTCGCCGGGAACGGCTGGACCGAGATCGACGGGCAGCGCGTCGAGTGGGGGCCGGGCGACTCGCTGCACCTGCCGGCGTGGTCGTGGCACCGCAGCGGCAACTCCAGTGCTTCCGTGGCCCGCTACATGACGTTCTCCAGCGAGCCGATGCTCGCGACCATGGGCATGTCGGTCATCGACGACCGCGGTGACACGCCGGTCTCGGAGTTGCCGGGACGGCCGCCGTTCTCCGAAGGGGTCGACGGAGACGACCCGTACGCGAGAAGGCTGCGCCGATTGGCGCGTGACCAGACCGCCCGGCGCTCGGGCCGCCTGCACACGAACTGGGATGAGCTCGAGCTCCTGCAGACACCGCGGGGCACGCGGACGACGTTCCTGCTCGACCGGGCGATCGGCTATCAGGCGTCGGGCATCACGATGGCGATGTTCGAGATCGGGCCCGGGCGCGGCCAGTCGATGCACCGGCACCCGGGCGAGGCCTGGCTCTACGTCGTCGAGGGCGAGGGCCACAGCTATCTGGGCACCGAACCGACCGGCGGCGTCGACCACCCGTGGAAGCAGGGCGACCTGATCGTGGTCGACCACTTCCTGTGGCACCAGCACTTCAACGACTCGGCGACCGACACGGCGAAGGTCGTGCGGGTCCACATGTTCGACAGCCTGCTCGAGACCATGCGGGTGCTGATGGACCCGATGGTCCTGTTCGAGGAGCCGCCGGACGCGGTCCGCGACGCGCAGGCCGGCAACTACCACGAGATCGAGTGGCCCGCCGTGCACCGGCCGGTCTGGGAGCGCTGAGGTGCCGGCCGGCCTTCCACCGGGAGTGATGTCGCTGCACGCACTGCCGGCCGACCACCACGACGGCCCGTGGGACCACATCATCACCGCGCCCGGCACCAAGCAGCGGCTGCTCAACCAGGCGCTGCTCACCCTGCGGCACGGCGTCCGGCTGGCGACCCTGGCCGGCATCCCGCACGGCCTGATCGTGCTGGCCGGGCCGCCGGGAACCGGCAAGACCACGCTCGCCCGCGGCCTCGCCCAGGCCGCGGCGCGGGCGCTGGCCCCGGTCGGCGCCACCACGTACGCCGAGATCGACCCGCACGCCTTCCCGAGCGAGATGCTGGGCGAGAGCCAGCGGAACATCACCCGCTTCCTCACCGACACGCTGCCCGAACTGGCCGCCCGGCGGCCGCACCTGATCGTGCTGATCGACGAGGTGGAAAGCCTCGCGGTCAGCCGGTCGGCGGCCTCGTTCGGCAGCAACCCGGTCGACGTGCACCGGGCCACCGACGCGGTACTCGCCGGGATCGACCAGCTGGCACAGTCCTTTCCGCGGCTGCTGTTCGTGACGACGACCAACTTCCCGTCCGCACTGGACGACGCGTTCCTGTCCCGGGCCGACCTGGTGCTGACCCTGGATCTGCCGGGCGAGGAGACGATCGCGGCGATCCTCGCGCACGCGCTCTCCGAACTGGCGGGACTCTGGCCGGGCGTACGGGAAATCGCGGGTGACGTCACGCTGCACCGCAAGCTCGCGGCAGCGTGCGCCGGGTGGGACGGGCGCCGCGTGCGTAAGTTGGTGCTGTCGGCGCTGGCGCAGCGCCGAGAGGTGACCGACGACCCCAACCTTTTGACGGCGGACGACCTGATGGCGGCGATCGGATGAGGCTTTCGTTGGCGTGTGGCGACTATGACCGCACCCGGCCGCTGATAGACGGCACGGTGCGGCCGAACGGCCTCGAACTGACCTGCCT
>NZ_JBFBAD010000039.1:10638-83528 GCF_040682075.1 Actinoplanes sp. NPDC051411
CGGCCCGTTCGTCGCCATTCCGGTGTTTCCGTCGCGGTCGTTTCGGCACAGCGGCATCTATGTGCCCGTCGATTCTGAGGTTTCCGATCCGTCTTCGCTGGCCGGCGGCACGGTCGGACTGGCGGAATATCAGCTGACCGCCAACATCTGGATCCGCGGGATTCTGGCCGACCGGCACGGTTTGCCGGTCGACGCGGTGCGCTATCGGACGGGCGGGCTGCACGCGGCCGGGCGCCCGGAAAAGCTGGCGGTGTCGTTGCCGCCGTCGATCGACATCGCGCCGATCGGCGCGGGCGAAACCCTTTCCGACCTGCTCGCGGCCGGTGCGATCGATGCGCTTTACACTCCGCGTACGCCCCGGGCCTACGTCGAGGGCCGCGCCCGCCGCCTGTTCCCCGACTTCCCGGCGGTCGAGGAGCAGTACTGGCGCGACACCGGCATCTTCCCGGTCATGCACGTGGTGGTGATCCGCCGGGAAATCTACGAGCGGGACCGGTGGATCGCCCGCTCGCTGATGGACGCCTTCGTGCGGGCGCGGCAGATCGCGCTCGACGGGATGGCCGAGACGGCGGCGCTGCGCTACATGCTGCCGTGGCTGGCGGCCAATGTGGAGCATGCGCAGCGGGTGTTCGGCGACAGCTACTGGACCTACGGGCTGCCGGGCAATGCGGTCACGCTGTCGACGCTGGCGGGATATGCCCACGCCCAGGGCCTCATCGACAAGCCTCTCGCGGCCGCGGACCTCTTCGCCCCCGAGACCCTCGCCGACACCGTCATCTGACCCGCGACGTGCGCGCGCCCAGGAACAGTCTTTGGATGACCAGGGAGACGCCGAAGCACAGCAGTCCGGCGGCCGTACCGAAGTCGCCGAACGTCACGCTGCGGTCGATGCCCCGGGGCCGCCACCGCGTCGTAGAGCAGGTGGGCGCCGAGCGAAGCCGCCCACAACACGAGCGTGACGGCGTTCCCCTGACGCCAGAATCGGTCGTCCGGCCGTCGGCGACGGCATGGAACGGCTGCTGCCCTTGACGAACCGCTTGAGCGGCTCGGTGCCGCCGAGCAGAGACGCCCCTAACTCCGCGGCGCCGAGCACGATCAGAACCAGCGGCAGAGTGAAGCCCGCCAACCGCCGGGGCCGGATCTGGGCGCGGACCAGCAGGGCCAGCACGACCAGGTCGATCGCGATGCTCATGGGTCCCGACGCTAGGGGCGGCCCCCGTCCACGACATCCACCCGCGGGTGGAACGGCGGGTGGAAACCCGGTTCCGGCGCCGCCCGCACCGCGATCCGCGCGGCGCCGGAGTGTTTGATCGCATTGGTGACCGCCGCCTCGACCGCCCGGTCCAGCTCCGCCAAGTCGAGGGCATGCCCGGCGCGGCCGCCAGATTCAGCCGAGCAGGACGTCGACGTAGTCCAGGTCGACCGTGCCGGGCTGGTCCGCCTTGGTGAAGGTCAGTGTGGACGTCCCGGCCGGCAGGTTCACCGTGACGGTGGTCTGCCGGATGAGTTCGCGGAATTGGGTCGGGTCGAAGGAGATCTGTTGCCATGGGCCGTCGCCTACCCGTACCAGTTGACCGGCCTTGGTCTGCGCCCGCCGTTCCTCCTCCGTCCCGGCGGTCGAGTAGCCGACCTTCAGCCGGTATCGGCCGGCGGCCGGCACCGTGATCGGAAGGCGCAGCGTGCTGGTCGGTTTCGCGAAGTCGGCGACGTACGCGTTGCCCGACACGTACGGGGCGAAGAAGTTGCTCTCGTCCATGTTGATGCGGACGAGGTTGGCGTCCGTCCATTGGCCGCTCTCCGCCTGCACCCGCTCACGGAACGGTGTCACCTGGAGATAGTCGAGCCCGAGCGTACCTCCGTGGATCTTGACTTTGATGGTGTTGATGCCGCGCCGCAGCACCGCCGTGGTCGGTACGGTCGCGAAGCCGCCGGTGGCGGGGAAAGCGACGGCCTTGCCCGCGATGGTGCCCTCGACGCCGCCGCCGGTGTAGCGGATGGCAAGGTCGTAGGCGCCCGCCTGGGGCGCACGGACGGTGAAGGTGAATTCGTCGCCGGTGACGTACGCGTTCTCCGACGCGAGCGGGCTGGTGTGGCTTCGACCACCGGTGGCCTCGTGGCGCGGGCCGGGGAGGACCGGACCGGTCGCCGGCCGGATGACCGCGAGGTACGCGGTCGTCTCGTCTATGTCCTGCACCGGCACCGAGATGGCGCCGTCGTGGACCCGGTACGTGCCACCGAAGACCGGTACCGGGCCGGCGGAGACACCGTCCGTGCCGGTCCACTCGGTGGCGTAGACCTGAACGCTCGCACGACCGCCGAAGCCCAGGCCGCCGACCTTCAACTGCAGGTCGCCCGAGCCGCCGCCGAAGACCACCCGGGCGGTCCGGTCGTGCCGGTCGACGCTGGCGAAGCCGTCCGGCGCGGGCAGCTGATCGACGCCCGTGACGCCGGTGGTGACCGTGCCGTCCCGGCCGTTGCCGGACGCGTCCGGCACCGTGGTCCCGGGCGCCTCGTCGAAGTGGTACGACAGAACGTTGCCGACGCCCGGGGTGGTCATCAGGTCCCGCAGTTGCGCGCTGGAGAGCGCGTGGTCGTAGATGTTGAAGTCGTCGACGGTCGCGTCCAGAAGCGGGTCGGCGTACTGCGACTTGCCGATCCAGTTGTTGGTGGTGTCGCCGCCGTTCAGGTCGGACGGGCCGAGCGTCATGTTCGGGTTCGTGCCGGCCGGCTCGCCGTTCACGTAGAGCGTGCCGGTGGTGCCCGATTTGGTCACCGCGACGTGGGTCCAGCCGGTCGGCAGCGGCGCGGTCCCGTTGATCTGCTGCTCGACGCCGCCGGCGTTGATCGAGAAGCGCAGTCCGGCGCCGCCCGCCCGCGGGGTGAGGAACATGTTCACGGCGGTGCCGGTGCCGAAGTCGAAGATGCGGGCCCAGTCCGCGACGGACCGCAGGTTGACCCAGGCGGAGACGGTGAAGTCACCGACGCCTTTCAGGACTCCGGCCGGCATCGAGACGTACTGGTTGGGTGCGTCGCCGTTGAGCGGGATGGCGGTGCCCTCGCGGCCCGCGATGCGGGTCGCCTCCGCCGGGACCGGCGTGCCGACCTCGATGTAGCGCGCGGTGGGCGCGGGCGGGGTGACCGTGACCATGTCGCCGGTCATGTCGCCGTACCACTTGTAGAGCCAGTAGTTGCCGGTCGGGTCGGCCTCGTACGCCGGGCCGGAGCCGCCGCCCTCGGGCACCAGCAGGTCGCCGAGGCGGCCGGGCTTGTGCCAGAACGCGAGGTCGGCCGTGTCCACCTTGGCCCGTTCCAGCTTGGCGACGAAGCGGGTGAGCCAGCCCGGCACGCCGGCGTCGCGCGGTGAGCCGTACTCGTTGATGCTGATCGGCAGGGGGCCGACGCCGAGTTCCTTCTCCAGCGCCCGGTACTGCTGGACGTGGGTCTCCACCTGCAGGCCGGTCATCGGGCCCAGTTCGTGCCAGGAGACGATGTCCGGCACGGTGCCGGAGGCGATCGCGGCGGTCAGGAACGGGCGCAGGCCGACCTCGTAGTCCCGGTCGTAGCTGGGGCCGATGATCGGCGTGCCGGGGTCGAGCGACCGGATCAACCGGTACGTCCGGGCCCACATCTCGTTGAAGTCACCCCAGGCGGGGTTCCAGGTCCACTGCGGCTCGTTCCAGATCTCGTACCCGTAGATGTTGTCGGCGCCGGAGGCGACGCGCGCCCGGACCATCCGCTCGACCTGGCTGTACCAGTAGTCGTCGCCCTGCCAGACGTAGGGGAAGCTGGGGAAGATGTCGGGCAGGCGAATGGTGACGGTGGCGCCGTTGCGCTTGGCGACCGGCCACACCTTCAGCGTGTCGCCGACCGGGGCGGGCTCTCCGTTGGGCTGGTGTGTGGCACCGGGCGGCGGCTGGGTGAACATCTTCGGCTTGATTCCGGCGATCCAGTGGTCGGCCGGCCAACCCTCATCGGCGATGCCGTAGAGGGACCCGGAGGCGGCTTGATCGACCGGCTTGATCGGTTTCGACAGGTCGACCGCCAGCACCATCGGGGGCCGCTTGTCCGCCGCGACAGCCTGTACCGGTCCGGTGCGGGCAATCGCGGCCGCCATCGCCATGATCAGTAAGCCGGCCACGCTGGTGGCCCGTCGGATATCGCGTCGCACGCCCGTACCCCCGTCCGCAACCGGCAGCAAGGAAAACGTTTTCCTTGCACGGTAGGACGCGTATTGAGTCATGTCAATCGGGGCGGCGCGCGGATCAGCGGATTGCTGCGGTACCTGTTCGGTCCCGGCAAGCGTGAAGAACACGCGGACCCGCGAGTGGTGGCCGCTTGGGACGGCGCCGGGCGGGCGGTACGACGTGCACGGGCCGGGTTCCGGCCGCCGGCGCAGCCGGTGTGGCGCTGCTCGATCCGCGCCCATCCCACCCACCGCAGTCACACGGACGGCGCAGTGGGGACACATCGCGGGCGAGGTCGTCGCCGCCGTCGGACTGGCTTTGCCGGAATCACGGAACTACCGGAGCTGCCGCGTCCGGTATTGTGCCCACCGTTTTGCCGCCTCAAGCAGCGGCTTGGTGAACGAGTCGGGCTCGGTACCGCCGATCTCCGTCCAAACGCGTGCGTTGGCTGCGGCGAACGCGTCAATGCCGTCGGCGGTTGCCTGCTGCCAGGAAGGGACGGTCGCCGCGAGGTCCTCGGCAGCGGCGGGGTCGTCTCCGGCGGCGATGAGCCAGATGACCCAGTACGCCGCGTCCAGCCAGGGCGCACCGCGTGTCGCCCAGCCCCAGTCAACCAGCCGGGCCTGATCGTTCTCGACAATGACGTTCGCGTTGTTCAGGTCGGTGTGCAACAGCGCCTGGCCCGTGAAGTAGTGAAGTTCGCTGTCCTCGGCGTACGCCTGAAGGCGAAGTGGCGCCTCGCGCAACTCGATCGCCGGGCAGGGAGTGTCGCCGAGCTTCGTCAGCAGTTCGCCCACGAGGCCCAGATGGGTCGAGCCAGGCCGGTAGCTTGCCGGCGTGCCGCCCAGTGCTTCGAAGATCAGAACGTCCCAGCCGCTGTGTACCACGCGGCTGACGAGGGCTGGTGCGAACTCGGTGACGTAGGGGGCGATCTCGGCCTCGCGGCGCTGGGTCCACACCCAGCGGTGATCGGCCGGAAGGGCCTTGATGAAGTAGCGGCCCTGCTGCGTCCGAATGATGGCCGCGACCGAACTGTTGAGCCCGGTTCCGAGTGACGATGCTGAGGTGACCGCGCCGACCTCGCGCTCGATGGCGTCGCGGGCGCTCAGCGGGAGCGACCAGTAAGGCATCCGGGTATGCGGCACAGGCATTCCTCGAGAGAGCGAAGCTCCGGGCCGCCTCGCCATGGCACGGCGGCAGCCCGGAGGAGCGGTTGGTGTCAGTTATACGGGTTGTCGTTGCCGCAGCCGCGCTGGTTGGTGTCGGTCAGCGAGTCGACATCGGGGCGCCCTGCGACCACGACCACAACGCCCGGACGGCGATGACGACGCCGTAGCCCCACCAGCAGCAGGAGAACCCCACCGAGTAGCCCGACGAGCCTCGGTCGCGCGCCCAGCGCACCAGGCCGAGCCGGATCCGCGCGCCGCGGACGATCAGGCCGGACCACGATCAGGCCGACGACCAGCGACTCGGCCACCGACCCCACCGTGGGTCCACACGATCACCGCGATCAGGTCGGGCTCACCCGGCTTGCCGCGAACCCGGCAATCGGCAGGACCACCTCACTCGGCAGCACCCGGAACGATGCTGTCCACGGCGGTGGCCTGCGCGGCGCCGGGGCTGGCCAGCACGTTCATGACATTGGTCGCCCAGCCGGCAACAATCTCCGTCCGGGAGCAGCCGGCAGTGCCCGCGGCTGACCCTCGCCAACAAACTGGAGGGCCCACATCAGCTGTTCAGGCGGCCGATCAGGGCGGGCTGTCTCCTCCCGGTAGGGCGTGTCGGAGAGTATGAAGTGGTCGATGCCGAGGTCGGCGTACTTGCGCAGTGCCGCCGCGACCTCGTCGGGCGAGCCGACCAGCCAGGTCGTGCCCGCTCCGCCGCCGCCGTGGCGGCCGGGCGCGGTGTAGAGGCAGCTGTCGAGCACGTCGCCGCGTTCGCCCAGGTCGAGCAGGCGCTGCTGGCCGACCGCGCAGGCCGAACTCCAGGGTCGGATGAGGCTTTCGTTGGCGTGTGGCGACTATGACCGCACCCGGCCGCTGATAGACGGCACGGTGCGGCCGAACGGCCTCGAACTGACCTGCCTGCCGATGCCGGTCGAGGAGATCTTCTTCCGGATGGCCCGCTTCCGCGAATTCGACGCGGCCGAGTTGTCGCTGGGCAGTTACCTGGTTTCGGGCGCGCTGTCCGGCCCGTTCGTCGCCATTCCGGTGTTTCCGTCGCGGTCGTTTCGGCACAGCGGCATCTATGTGCCCGTCGATTCTGAGGTTTCCGATCCGTCTTCCCTGGCCGGCGGCACGGTCGGACGGGCGCGGCAGATCGCGCTCGACGGCATGGCCGAGACGGCGGCGCTGCGCTACATGCTGCCGTGGCTGGCGGCCAATGTGGAACATGCGCAGCGGGTGTTCGGCGACCGCTATTGGACGTACGGGCTGCCGGGCAACTCCGACACCTTGGAAACGGTCATTCGGTATGCCCACTCCCAGGGCCTTATCGACCGCCCTCTCGCCGCGGCCGACCTGTTCGCCCCGGAGACCCTCGCCGACACCGTCATCTGACCGTTTTGCGCGCGCTTCCCGAAACAACCTCTGGATCGCACGCGGCTTCGCACTGATGTGATCCTCGCGAGTCACCGCGGAACGGGGAGGTTCCCCGCAACGTCGATCGACGGCGGTGCGGACCGCATCTACTCAGACGATTCAGCTAGCAGCGCTGCCAGCGAAGCGCGGGGCGGCGAAGACGAGCAAGGGTCCCGTCGAACCTTCTACCCGGGTGAAGGCTCCGTCGCCGCTGACCCACCAGCATTCGCCCAGCGCACCGGTCATTTTGGGCAGCCACGTTAGTAGCACCCACCTGAGGTTGCCCTTCGGCGGCCGCCTCTCCGATTCGTCTACATAGTGGCAATTGCGGCGTTATTCTCCAGCCAGGCTTTCACCCCTTTTTCGACAGCAAGGGACCTCGCATGTCCTCACTTCGAGCAACAAAACGGGCCCGGCTGAACGGCGCCGGGCTTATCTGCGGCGCGATCGTCGCGGCCGGAATTGTCGGACCACAAGCCGCCGCATATGCCGCCGCAATGGTCGGACCGTCCGTCGTCCAGGCCGGCGGTAACGCCGTGATCAATGACCCGCAGGGCAGCTACAACGCCGCTTCCGCCGCCGTGCAGCTGTCACTCACGCAGTGCGCCGCGAAGTTCACCGCCCCGGGCGGTGCTACCGGCCCGTGGACCGCGACGGTCACCAGCCGCACCGCCACCTCGGTCGCGTTCACGGTGCCCGCCGGGCCGGTGGGCGGTACCAACGGCACGGTCAAGCCCTATTACGCCTGCGTCTACGAGGGCAGTGTCGCGGGCACGAGCAACCTGCAGGGCGCCGCGACCGTCTACGTCGGAACCGTACCTATGCTCAGCAGTAATGCCGGGCTCAGCGGAGGCGGCGCCCAGATCACCGTCACCGCGAATCAGAACCAGCCGCTGTTCGCCGGGCTCACTTCGGTGGCCGCGGTCTTCAGCACCTCGTCCTGCAACGCCACGCTCGGCGTCAACAATGCGGCCGGCCTCACGGTCACCGCCGTGAAGCAGCTGTCGAGCACGCAGGTGAGCATCACCGTCCCGCCCGGCGTCGTATCAGCCAACGGTCCCGCGCAGACCATGTACAACCTCTGCCTCTATGACGGCTCGTCCGCCAACGGCGCGTTGCTGTCGTTCAACTCGTACATGGTCAACAACGTCGGTCTCACCCCAGCGGCCGGGTCCTACCTCACCAGCAACGGCGTCACCGCCAGCGCGCCCACCGCATTCCTGTCCGGTGTGACCACACCGGCCGTGTTGCTGGTGGGCATGGGCGGCGGCTGTCCGGGGATGTACTCCACCGCGCCGATCGGTTCGGTGTCGCCGATGCCGCTGCCGCCGGCGGCCGTACGGCGGCTGACCACGAGCCGGGCGGCGGTGACCCTCCCGCCGCTCCCGATCAACCAGGGACAGCCCACGCCGTACTCGGTCTGCTTCTACGCCGGCACCTCGACGACCAGCCAACTGCTGGGCACCGCGTCCTACCTGGCCGGGATCGTCGCGAACCCGACCGGGATCCAGCCCGCGGCTGGACCGGCCGCCGGCGGCAACACGATCACCGTGACCGGTACGGACTTCCCGACCGATCCGAGCCGGATCACCGCCACGCTGGGCGGCGCTGCCCTCACCAACATCCAGCCGATCAGCGACAAGGCGTTCACGGCCACCGCCCCGCAGCACGCGGCCGGGGCCGGCCAGACGCTCGTGGTCAGTACCTCAGCCGGTACGAAGGCGCTACCAGGGGCGTACGCGTTCCTTAACCCGATAACCATCAGCCCCAACACCGCACCCAGCACCGCGCCCACGGTCGACGTGGACGTACAGGGCACCGGCTTCATGGGCATCAACTTCGGGACCAGCGGCACCGCCGGCCGGGTGTTCCTGGTCAACGGCGTCTACAACGGATCCGACGCGGGCGGCGGCAGCCGGGCGAACGGGCCGGTAGCCGAGTGCGGCAACGTGCTGCCGATCAGCGACCAGGAACTGGTCTGCACGCTGCAGCTCAACCGACGGCTCAACACGACCGGCACCGGCTACTTCGACTCCACCACCTACACGAACACGCTGACCACCGACGTCTCCTCGGTGGCCGGCAGCCGAACAATCACCTCAGCCGCTGGCAAGTTCAGCATGAACGACGTCGGACAGCCCATCGTGCAGACCTCGAACACCGACATCCCGGCCGGCAGCATCCTTACCGCGGTCCGGAGCCCCTACAAGGCGGACATCTCCGCGCCCGCGATCGCCACCTCGACCTCGGCCTTCACCGCGACCATCGGCAACAACGTCGCGGTGCACCAGTTCACCGGCTCGCTGACCACCACGACCGGCAGCACCACGGTGACCACCTCATCCGGCGCCTTCACCCGCGCCGACATCGGCCGCGTCTTCAGCAGCACCACCGCCACCGGCATCCCCAATGGCACTACGGTCCTAGCGGTCGCACCCGGCGGCGCCTCGGCCACCCTGTCCACGCCAGCCACCGCCAGCACGATCACCAACCTGACCAACGTCGTGGCCACCGACGGCTCGACCACCATCAGCACCTCCAACGTGGCATCCACCGACGTGGCCGGGATCATCGGCGCTAACAGCATCGGCATCCCGGCCGGCACCACCATCACGTCCGTGAATGCGGGCACCAGCGCCGTGCTTTCCGCGCCGTCCGCAGGTGGCGGCGTCACGGGCACACTGCCGGTGAACCACCCGGTCAGCGGATCGCTCTATGCCGCTTCGCCGGTGCCGGATGGCTCGTACAACCTGGTCGTCGTCAGCAACGGCGCCCCGGACGCGGCCGACAACGACCCGACGTACACCCAGACCGATGTCACCAGCAGCTCCGCCTTCACGGTCGCCGCCTTCTGACGATCCGCCGCAGGCAACCCGCCGGCGACACCCACGCGGCGATACAACCAAGGCCCTGCCGCCCGGTGCGGCAGGGCCTTCGGCTCGGGACCGAAGGAAGGAACGCCCGGGAACAGCGCGAACAACCACTGGA
This sequence comes from Actinoplanes sp. NPDC051411, assembly GCF_040682075.1. Lineage (NCBI taxonomy): Bacteria > Bacillati > Actinomycetota > Actinomycetes > Micromonosporales > Micromonosporaceae > Actinoplanes > Actinoplanes sp. NPDC051411. The sequence continues at coordinate 20,390 of NZ_JBFBAD010000039.1, forward strand.
GCGCCCGCATCAGCTGATCAGGCGGCCGATCAGGGCGTCGCCGACCCGGGCTGTCTCCGTCCGGTAGGGCGTGTCGGAGAGGATGAAGTGGTCGATGCCGAGGTCGGCGTACTTGCGCAGTGCCGCCGCGACCTCGTCGGGCGAGCCGACCAGCCAGGTCGTGCCCGCGCCGCCGCCGCCGTGGCGGCCGGGCGCGGTGTAGAGGCAGCTGTCGAGCACGTCGCCGCGGTGGCCCAGGTCGAGCAGGCGCTGCTGGCCGACTGCGGGCCTTCGCCGGCGGAAAGCGTCGGGAGGGGAGGTCATCGCCGCTACCTTGGCCTCGGCGTCGCGCCAGGCTTCCTCGGAGGTGTCGCGGACCAGCGTGGTGATGCGCAGGCCGAACTCCAGGGGTGGCAGGTCGCGGTCCAGGTCAGAACTGAGGCGGCGCAGGCGGTCGATGCGGTCGGCCACCCCGTCGAGCGATTCACCCCAGAACAGCTGGACGTCGGCCTCGGTGGCCGCGACCTTCTCCGCGGCCGCCGAGGCGCCCCCGAAATAGAGTCGCGGGCCGGTGCCGTGCGGGCGGGGGACCACAGTGGAGTCGGCGACGCGGAAGTGCGAGCCCTCGAAGGTGACGTGCTCCGATGTCCACAAGCGACGGACCAGGCGCATGAACTCCTTGGTACGGGCGTACCGCTCGGTCTGATCGCCCTCGACGTCGCCGTACGCGGCCAGATCGTCCTGCCCGCTGACGATGTTGACGAGCAGCCGGCCGCCGCTGAGGTGGTCGAGGGTGGCCGCCGAGCTGGCGAAGTGGGCCGGCTGCCAGTAGCCCGGCCGGACCGCCACGAGCGGCTTGAACGTGGTCGTGCGGGCGGCCAGCGCGGTGGCGACCGTGAACGTGTCCGGCCGCCCCCAGCCGGTGCCGATCAGGGCGCCCTCCCACCCGTGCTCCTCGGCGAGCCGGGCCAGTTCCACGCTGTGGTCGAGGGTGCCGTACCCGGGGACGGCGTCGTCGCCGCGGTGGCCGGGCTCGACCGTGTTCGGGATGTACCAGAGGAACCTCATCGGCTGGCACCTTCCAGAGCCGAAGCCGGAGCCGGGGCCGGGGCCGGACGGGGCAGGCCGTAGTGCTCGCGCAGCGTGGTGCCCGTGTATTCGGTCCGGAACAGGCCGCGCTCCTGCAGGATCGGCACCACCTTGCCCGCGAACGCCTCGATGCCCGACGGGAGGACGGCGGGCATGATGTTGAACCCGTCGGCCGCCCCGTTCTCGAAGTAGTGCTGGATCGTGTCGGCGACCTGCACCGGCGTACCGGTGAAGGTGCGGTGGCCGCGGCCACCGCCGAGTTTTCCGATCAGCTCGCGGACCGTCAGGTTCTCCCTTCGGGCCCAGTCGACGATGAGCGTGCGGCGGCTCTTCGCGCCCTCGATCTGGTCCTCGTCCGGCAGGTCCGCCGGCAGGGGTTTGTCCAGATGCAGATAGGAGGGGTCGACACCCAGGGTGCTGGCGATGGTGGCCAGGGCGTATTGCGGCGCGATCAGCCGGTCGAGCTCGGCCTCGAGTTCCCGCGCCTCGGCCGGGGTGTCACCGAGGACCGGCACGATGCCGGGAAGAATCACGACGTGGTCGGGGTCGCGCCCGGCCGCCGCGGCCCGGCGTTTGAGGTCGGCGTAGAAGGCCTGGCTCTCGGAAAGGGTCGGCTGCGCGGTGAAGACGGCCTCGGCCCACTTCGCCGCGAAACCGCGGCCGTCCTCCGACGAGCCCGCCTGCACCAGCAGGGGATGGGCCTGCGGTGAGCGGGGCAGGTTGAGCGCGCCGTCGACCCGGAAGAACGGGCCGCGGTGCTGGATGCCGCGCACCCGGTCGGCGCGGGCGTGGATGCCCGACTCCTTGTCGGCGACGACCGCGTCGTCGGCCCAGCTGTCCCAGAGTTTCGTCGAGACCTCCAGAAACTCGTCGGCCCGTTCGTAGCGGGCCCGGTGCAGCGGCTGGTCGTCGAGGCCGAAGTTGCGGGCGGCGCCGGGCCCGGCGGTGGTGACGATGTTCCAGCCGGCCCGGCCGCCGCTCAGGTGGTCGAGGGAGGCGAACCGGCGGGCCAGGTTGTAGGGCTCGTTGTAGGACGTCGAGGCGGTCGCGATCAGGCCGATCCGGCTCGTGGTCGCCACCAGGGCGGCCAGCAGCAGCGTCGGTTCGAGCTTGCCCGCCGGCCGCCGCCCGGGGTCGCTCCACAGCACCGGGCTGTCGGCCAGGAAGACCGAGTCGAACTTGGCGTCCTCGGCCACCCGGGCGAGGTGCTGGTGGGCGGCGAGGGAGAGGTTGGCGTGCGGGTCCGACTCGGGCAGCCGCCACGACGCCTCGTGGTGGCCGGTGTCGTGCAGGAACAGGTTGAAGTGCAGTTGCCTCATCGGCGGTTCTCCTCGTTGACGCCCAGCTGATCCAGCAGGAAGGCCCGCAGTTCGGCGGGCGAGCGGTCCACCTGGACGTCGGCGCGCACCACGCCGCCGTCCAGCAGAATCACGCGGTCGGCGAGCTCGATCGCCTCGTCGACGTCGTGGGTCACCAGCAGTACGGCCGGCTTGTGCGCCTCGCAGAGCTTGCGCAGCAGCGCGTGCATGCGGATGCGGGTCAGGGCGTCCAGCGCGCCGAACGGCTCGTCGGCCAGCAGCAGCTGGGGTTCGCGGACGAGGGAGCGCGCGAGCGATGCGCGTTGCTGCTCGCCGCCGGACAGTTGGTAGGGCCACGCCCGCTCGCGGCCGGCCAGGCCGACCTCGTCGAGGGCCAGCCGGCCGCGTTCGACCGCGTCCTTGGCCCGCAGGCCGAAGACCACGTTGTCGAGCACCCGCTTCCACGGCAGCAGCCGGGAGTCCTGGAAGACGACCGAGACCGCCTCCGGCACGACGATCCGGCCGCTGCCGGCGACGTCGCGGTCGAGGCCGGCCAGGGCGCGCAGCAGCGTGCTCTTCCCGGTGCCCGAGCGCCCGATCAGCGCCACGAATTCGCCCGCCGCGATGTCCAGGTCGAGTCCGTTGAGGACGCCGCCGTTGCGGTTGAAGCTGCGGTGCAGATCGCGGACGCGAACCGCCGGCTCGGTGATCAGCCCTCCAGGGTGCGGCGCCATCCGAGGACCCTCCTCTCGGTGAGACGTACGGCGGTGTCGGCGAGGAACCCGAAGAGGCCGTAGATGACCAGGCCCACCACGAGGACGTCGGTCTGGCCGTACTCCTCGGCGAGCGTCATCATGTGGCCGACGCCGCTGGTCGCGTTGTACTGCTCGACGACGACCAGGCCGAGCAGTGCCGAGGTGACCGCGAACCGCATGCCGAGCAGGAACCCGGGAAGCGCGCCGGGCAGCACGACGTGGCGGATGAACTCGGGCCGCCCGATGCCGATCGTCTCGGCCAGTTCGGCGTACTTGCCGTCGATGCTGCGCAGCCCGTTGTGGGTGTTCACGTAGATCGGGATCATGCTGATCAGTGCGATCGTCACGAGCTTCATCTCCTGGCCGATGCCGAACCAGGCGATGAACAGCGGGATCAGCGCCAGCGTGGGCACCGACCGTTTGATCTGGATCGGCCCGTCGATCAGCGCCTCGCCGAGCCGGGAGAGACCGGAGACGACGGCCAGCACCGTGCCGCCGAGCACCCCGAACGCCAGGCCGACGCCGGCCCGTCCGAGCGAGGCGAGGATGTCGCCGAGCAGGTCGTGGTCGGTCCACTGGGTCTTGAACGCGATCGCCACGTCCCAGGGCGCGGTCAGGACGGTCGGGCTGATGAACCCGGCCTTCGAGCCGATGGACCAGATCGCGAGCAGGAGGGCCGGTCCGATCCAGAAGGTGAACCGGTGCCGGCGGCCGGGGCCGAGGCGCCGGCGCAGGACGCGCTCGGTCGTGCGGGGACGCGCGGTTTCCAGAGTGAGCGTCATGACGCGTCACCGGTCACCAGTTGGGAGCCCGCCGCGGCCGCCTCGACCGACTCGAAGCGGCGGTCGGCGAGCGTGCTGACGTCGAGCTTCTTGTGGTCCTGCTCGGCCGAGAGCAGATCGGCCGTCGCCTGCAGCCGCGCCTGGGCGGCGTCCCAGCTCGCCGGGATGCCGACCTTGCCCTGCACCTTGAGATAGGCCTGCGCGGCGGTCGCGCTGAGGCCCTGGTTGCCCTCGAGGTACGCCACGGCGTACTCCTGCGGGTGCTCGTTCTGCCACAAGAGCGCCTTGGTGCGGACACCGACGTACGTCTTGAGAGCCGCCGCCTTGGCGGCATCCTGGACCGATTTCGTCAGGCAGTAGAGCGTCGACGCGTCGTCGCGGATCCCGGTCGGGACGGTGCTGCTCCCGGCGTATTTCGTCTTGTAGACGCCGACCTGCTGGATGCCGAGCGGCGCCACGTCGACCGCCTTGCCGCCGAGCGCCGTCATGTACGTGTCACCCGTGCTCGTCATGTCGACCAGCTGCACGTCCTTCTGGGTCAGCCCGGCCTTCTGCAGTACGCGCAGGACCAGCGCGCCCTGGGCCTGTCCCGCGCTGTACGCGATCTTCTTGCCCCGCAGGTCGGCCAGCGACGCGACGTGCTGGCCCGGGGCGACGCCGAGCTCGTACGTCGGGTACTTGAGCGGATCGACCGTGACCGCCTGGAAAACGATCTTCGTCGGGGTGCCGGTCCAGGCCGCGAACAGCGACGGGATGTCGGCGACCGCGCTGCAGTCGAGTTTGTTGCCCCGGAACGCCTGGATGCTCTGCGGGCCGCCGCTGATGTTGGCCCACTCGACCCGGACGCCGGCGTCGGTGAGTTCCTTGTCGAGGCCGGAGGCCTGGAGGTCGGCCTGGACGGCCGGGTCGCCGATCCGGATCACGGTGCCGGTCGGGACCTGTTCCGGCAGGGCGGCGCTCAGGTCGAGGGTGGTCTTCGGGTCGGTGCTCGCACACCCGGCCAGCAGGCCTATCAGGACGGCGGCTCCGGCGGTGGATCGGCGAAATCTCATGAGCTTCCTTCGTTACAGGGTGTGGTAGATGCCGTCGTGGTAGAGCAGAGCGCCGCCGCTGTCGTTGAGCCCGGCCTCCTCGATGCGCCCGATGACCAGGTGCGAGGTGCCGGCCGGGTGACGGTGCTCGATCGCGATGCGCAGCCAGGCGGCGGCGTCGGTGAGGACGGGCTCGCCGCTCGGGAGGCGGTCCCAGTGGGTCGGGGCGGCGAAGCGGTCGATGCCGCTGGTGGCGAAGGTCCGCGCCAGTTCGGCGTGGCCGGCGCCGAGCAGGTGCACGACGGCGCTGCCGGCGTCGCGCAGGTGCGGCCAGGTGGACGCGGTCGCGGCGATGCTGAACGAGAGCAGGGGAGGCTCGGCCGAGAGCGAGGCGAGTGAGGTGACGGTGACCCCGGCGGGGCCGTGTCCGGCGTCGACGGTGACGACGGCTACTCCGGCGGCGTGCCGGCGGAAGACCTGCCGGAACAGGGCGGCATCGACTTGCCAGGCGACTGCGGTCATGGGCGGTTGCCTCCATCCGATCGGCTCGCTTCGATGTCCGGCCGACCTGAATCCATACTATGGCTATAGGATTTAGAGGCAACTATGCACCGGAGTGAATTAAGTGCGGGAGCGGTGAGGCGGGTCACCCGGCGCGGAGGTGCTCCACCGGGGTGAGGGGTGCGGCATAGACGCGGTCGAGGGCGACCGCGCCCCCCGCCGACGCGAGCACGTGGCCCGGAAAACTGGTCCGCCGGACGACGGCGGCCGCGTCCGGGCCGGCCTCGGCGCACAGGGTGGCGAGAAGCTGGGGCATCCGGTTGATGCCGGCCTCCGCGACCACCAGAACCTCGGGATCGAACAGGTCGAGCAGCAGGCCGGCCGCGCGACCGACGAGGCGGGCGCGTTCCAGCAACAGATTCATGGCCCCGGCGTCGCCCCGCGAGGCCGCGTCGACCAGGGCGTGGATGTCGGCCTGGCCGGAGCGGCGCAGCAACGCCCGGTCGGAGACGGCGGTCTGGAGGCAGCCGGTGCGGCCGCAGGCGCAGACCGCGTCGCAACCCTCGATCGGCAGGTGGGCGACGGCGCCCGCGGCCGAGCGGGGACCCCGGTGGACGACCCCGTTCGCGGCGAAGGCGACGTCGACGACGTTGCCCACGAACAGGTGCACGGCGCTGCGGCGCGCCTGGAGTGCGGCGTCGCCGAAGAGCTGCTCGGCCTTGAGCAGGGCCCGCGAGTTGCTGTCGACGCCGACCGGCAGGCCGGTGGCGTCGGCCAGCACCGCCGCGAGCGGAACCTTGTGCCAGCCCAGCAGGTGGTGTTCGACCAGGACGCCGTTGCCCGCGTCGACCCAGCCGCCGGTGGCCACGCCGAGGCCGAGGATGCGGTGGCCGCTCGCCAGCCGGGCGATCCGGTTGCTCAGCGCCGCGAGGACGCCGGCCGGGTCTCGCCGCCCGTGCGGTTCCTGTCGCTGCTCGATGACCCGGCCGCGCAGGTCGAGCCGGGCGACCGTGGTGTGCGGGACCGCGATGTGCACCCCGATGACCCCGGCCGCGTCCGGCTCGATGTCGACCGGCACGTGCGGCCGCCCGGCCCCCGGCGGTCCGGCCGCCTCCGGCACCTCCCGGACCAGCCCCTCGTGCACCAGTGACGTCACGAGCCCGCTGACCGAGGCCGCCGACAGGCGGGTGGCCCGCGCGACCGAGCTGCGCGCCACCGGTCCGTGGTCGAGGATCGCCCGCAGCACCGCCCCGGCCGAGTCCCGGGACTTCCCGGCCGTCGCCGGCGTCAGGTCGCGGCGCCGGGTCATTCCGCGACCCTAACGCCGTCCGGGCCGTGGGCCGGCGATCGGTAACGAGTCGTTTCACGGTCGGTAAAGGTCGGAGTGACCGGGATCATTGGCCGCCGGAGCATGATCGGTCATATAAATTTGAAGTATGAGGTCCGAGGCACGGCTCGCCAATGAAGCCTGGGAGGCCATGCTCCGCGCGCAGGCGACGCTGGCGCGGGAGTTCGAGTTCGCCGGCGACTGGGGCGACCTGCCGCCCCGTGAGTACGGCGTGCTCTACGCGCTGTCGACCGCGCCCGAGGGTCTGCGGATCACCGCGCTCATCGACGACGTCCTGCTCACCCAGGCCGGGGTCTCCCGCCTCGTCGCCCGGCTCGAGAAGCGGGGCCTGGTCGCGCGGCGCGACGACCCGGACGACGCCCGCGCCTGCCGGATCGTGCTGACCGATCAGGGCCGGGAGACCCAGAGGCGGCTCGGCCGCTCGCACGCCCGGCACGTCACCGAGGCGATGACCCGGGCGCTGAGCCGCGAACAGCTGGAGACGCTGCGGGAGCTCTCGACGGCCCTGCTGCGGGAGGCCGGCCCGGCATGATCGTCGTCATCGGCGGCGGCCAGGCCGGACTCTCGGCCGGCTATCACCTGAAGCGGCGCGGGCTCGACTTCGTCATCCTCGACGCCGGCGCGACGCCGGGCGGTGCCTGGAGCCACCGGTGGGAGTCGCTGCGGATGGCGACCGTCAACGGCATCTTCGACCTGCCCGGCCTCCCCAAGCCGCCCCTCGACCCGGCGGAACCGAGCCGCACCGCCATTCCCCGCTACTTCGCCGATTTCGAGGCCGCCAACCGGCTGCCGATCCGGCGGCCGGTCACGGTCTCGGCGGTCCGAAACGCCGGGCGCCGGCTGGTCGTCGAATCCAGCGCCGGGGAATGGATCGCCGACGCGATCATCAATGCCACCGGTACGTGGACCAACCCGGTACGACCGCACTACCCGGGCCAGGAGACCTTCCGCGGCCTCCAGCTGCACACCCGCGACTACGTCTCCCTCGACCAGTTCGCGGGCCGGCGGGTCGCGGTCGTCGGCGGCGGCATCTCGGCCGTCCAGCAGCTGGAGGAGATCTCCCGGGTCGCCCGCACCTACTGGTACACCCGGCGGGAACCGCACTTCCGCGCCGGCGACTTCGAGCCCGAGGTGGCCGGCCGCGAGATCATCGCGAAGGTGGTCGCCGACGTCGAGGCCGGCAACCCGACCGGAAGCGTCGTCTCGTACACCGATCTGGCCTGGACGCCGTACGCCGTCGCGGCCCGCGAGCGCGGCGCCCTGCACCGGCGGCCCATGTTCACGGCCATCGAGCCCCTCGGCGTACGCGAGAGAAGCGGGGAACTCACCGAGGTCGACGCCATCCTCTGGGCGACCGGATTCAAGGCCGCCCTCTCGCACCTGGACCCGCTGGGGTTGCGCAACGAACGCGGCGGCATCCAGCTGACCGGCACCCAGGTCATCAGCGACCCGCGCGTGCACCTGATCGGCTTCGGGCCGTCGCAGTCGACGGTCGGCGCCAACCGGGCCGGCCGCGAGGCGGTCGGCGCCCTGGTCAGATATCTCGGCCGGCGGACGGTGACGGCATGACGGTCCCGAAGGCCGGGTAGGGCACGCCGAGCATCTCGGCCACCTCGATGGTTCGCCGGGGCGCCGGGCACTGGCGGCCCATCGTCTCCTCGGTGAGGCGGCCGTCGCGGGTCTGGAAGAGGAAGCGGGCGGCCGGGTGCCCGGCCCACCGGCCGGCGTCGAGCTCGGCGGCCAGTCGATAAGCCGCCGGGACCAGCGGCAGGGCCCGCAGCTCGGCCGCCCACCGCTCGACCGCCCTCAACCACGCCTCCGAGGCCGGGTCGCGGGAGAACCGGGCCACCGCGGCGGCCAGCTCGGACCACGGGTAGTCGAGCCACGGCTTGCTCTTGAGCACCGGCAGCTGCCACTCGCGCTTGGCCGCCGCCCAGTAGTCGGCGTGGGCGGCCACCGAGTGCAGGGTGAAGTCGGGCACCGACAGGGCGCTCAGGGCGCCGCCGTGGCAGGCACCGGTGTCGAGGCTGAAGACCCGGCCGTCGAGGACCACCGGCGGCGGCCCGACCACGTGATGGCCGACCGCGACCGGCTTGGCGTCGGTGTAATGCTCTTGCCAGTGCGCTTGCGGGAAGAGCGCGGCCAGCTCCTTCTCGCCACTGGTCGAGCCGCACAGGATCTCTTCCTTCTGGGCGGCCAGCGGGATTCCGGAGAGCATGGCCGCGTGCACGACCCGGACGTGTTCGTTCTCGAAGTGGTAGGGGAGGGTGCGCATCCAGTCGACGACCTCGCCGTAGCGCGGGCCGAGCTGGAGACGGGTGATCTCCTGCGCGTACGAGAAGATGCCCCGGACGTGCTTGCGCTCGTGATTGCCCATGAGCACCACGGTGTTCGGTCTTTCCCGCAGGAACCGGACCACCTCGCCGGGGGCCGGCCCTCGATCGACGACGTCGCCGGCCGCGACGAGCAGGTCGGACGGGCGCAGGTCGAGCGAGGCGAGCAGTTCCGTCAGCTCGTCGAAACACCCGTGTATGTCGCCGACGACGACGGTCCGACCCATGCCGCCGAGACTAGGAACGCTCGGGGCCGCCCGCCATCGCTTTTTCCGCCAGCTCGGCCAGGAACCGGGGGATGCGGCCGCCGCCGTAGTCGAAGAACCGGGCCCACGCCGGCTCGATCGTGATGCGGACCATCTGCGGGTACATCTGCCGGACCAGGCCCTCGAACTCGGCCGCCGCCGCGGCGTCCATCACCTTGGTCGTCCCCTGGAGGTATTCCTCCGGGATGCCGTCGACGGTCTCCAGCGTGGCCCGGCCGCGGATCAGGACCGACTGGGCCTCGGCCGGTGTCGCGCCGCCGTCGACCGTGATCGCGACGTCGGGCCGGGCGGCGAGCGCCCGCACCTTGGGCGCGGTGGTGGCGGTGCACACGACGATCGCGGAGCCGTTCCAGAGGAAGCCGATCGGGATCACCCGGGGCAGGCCGTCGGCGCCGTTGTAGGCCAGCCGGCACAGGGTGGCCGTCTCCAGCAGGTGCCGGGCCTTGGGCTGGGCCAGCTCGGCGGTGACATCGTGGTCGGTCATGTCTGCTCCTTCGTCGGTTGCCCCGGGGACGGCGCCGGGCCGCGTCCCCTCGACAACCTCTCGGCGTGACCTGGGTCACAGAGGTGGAGCGACGAAGCCGCCGAACTCGCGTTCCAGCAGCTCGGCGAAGCGGATCGGCGTGTAGTCCTCGAACAGCGGGCCGATCAGCTGGACCCCGACCGGCAGCCCGGCCGCGGTTCGGGTGACCGGCACGGCGGTCGCCGGCAGGCCCGCCGCGGTCGCGTTGCCGGCCCACGCGAGCTGGTCGTTGTAGTCGTGCGGCTCGCCGTCGATCGAGAGCTCGCGGGCCCATTGGTGCGCGCTCTGGTCGTGCGGGAACGCCGGGGTCGAGAAGACCGGGGCCAGGACGACGTCGAACTCGGCGAACAACTCGCGCCATGCGGCGCGATGGCGGGCCCGTACGCCGTCGGCCGTGAGCCAGTCGCGATAGCTCAGCACCACACCGCGGGCACGCTCGGCGACCAGTGACCGGTCGTCGTCGTCGAACCGGGCCGCGGCCGCGACGGCCGACCGGTAGACCTCGGGCGGATAGCCCGCCGCGACCGAGGCCTGCAGCAGGCGCATGTAGGTGCGGGCGACCTCGGCCTGGTCGGGCAACAGAGGGCTGTCCCGCCGCACGGTCACCCCGGCCGTCTCCAGGCGGCCCGCGAGCTCGTCGATCGCGGCGCGCACCTCCGACGAGACCGGCACCAGCGGGTGGGAGTCGAGCACCAGCACCCGGAAGTCGGCCAGCCGGTCGTGGCGGGGCGGCCGCAGCGCGGCCCGGTAGGCGATGCCCAGGGTGGTCTCGTCCGGGTCGCACAGCAGGCCGACCAGCAGCGCGAGGTCGGCCGCCGAACGGGCCATCGGGCCGATGACGCCCAGGTCGCGCTCGTAGGCCAGGGGCGGCATCCCCGGGAACGTGTGGCCACGGATCGGAAGGAGGCCGGCTGAGGCCTTGTGCGCGTAGATCCCGGTGAAATGGGCCGGGACGCGCAGCGAGCCGCCGATGTCCGAGCCGATCGACAGGGCCCCGAACCCGGCCGCGAGGGCGGCCGCCGAACCACCGGACGACCCGCCGGGGGTGCGCGCGGGGTCCCACGGGTTGTTCGTGGTGCCGTAGAGCGGGTTGTAGCTCTGGAAGTCACCGAGGCCGACCGGCACGTTCGTCTTGCCCAGGATCACCGCCCCGGCCTCCCGGAGCCGGGCGACCGCGACGGCGTCGCCGGCCGCGACGAAGTCCTTGAACGCCCGCACGCCCCAGGTCGTGGGCAGCCCGGCGACGTCGAACGACTCCTTCACCGTCATCGGTACGCCGAGCAGCGGCCGCCTCTCGCCGCGGGCCCGGGCCGCGTCGGCGGCCCGGGCGGCGTCCTCGGCCCGCTGGAAGTCACGCACGCAGAGAGCGTTGAGGTCGCCGTCGAGGTCTTCGATGCGGGCGATCGCGGCCGAGGTGAGCTCGGCGGCGGACACCTCGCCCGCGTCCATCGCCTCGGTCAGGCGGGCGGCGGTCGCGTACGTGAAGTCGGTCATGCTCTATACCTGCCAGTAATGGTTCGCCGCCGCAACCGTCTGGAAGTTGGTCGCCACCACCTGCGAACTCGCGATCAGGGCGGCCGGGTCCTCGGAATACACCGGGCGGAGCCGGGCCCGCACCTCGTCGGACGGCTGGGTCATCTTGACCGCCACCCGGGACAGCTTCACGGCGAGCTCGAAGCCCTCCTCCGGGGTCGCGGTGATCAGGGACGGCAGCCAGGTCGCAGCCATGGTCGGCTCCTTATGTCGTAAACGATTAGATCGTGTACGACCTTATCGCGCGAGCTAAGGTTGGCGCGATGGAAACGACGAGTGACCAGGACCACGCCCTGCTCGGCGACCAGCTGTGCTTCGCCCTCTACGCGGCGTCCAAGGCGGCCGGCAACGCCTACCGCGTGCTGCTCGCCCCGCTCGGTCTCACCTACCCGCAATACCTGGTGATGCTCGCGATCTGGGCCGCCGACGGGAGCACGGTGGCCGAGGTCGGCGCCGAGGTCGGTCTCGAGACCTCGACGCTGTCGCCGCTGCTCAAACGACTCGAGCAGGCGGGCTTCCTGACCCGGAGCCGGGACGCCCGCGACGAGCGGGTCGTGCGCCTGCACCTCACGGCGACCGGCGCCGGCCTGGAGGACGCCGTGCGCGACGTCCGGGCCCGGGTCGAAGCCGCCACCGGGCTCAGCGGCGCCGAGATGACCGATCTCCGCCGGCGGCTGCTGCGGCTCCAGGCCGGTCTGGCGGCTTTCGCGACCGCGCAGAGCGCCTGATCACGCCAGGCTGCCCCAGGTGGCCGACTCGCCGGCGGCCGAACGGGTCTGCGGGACGTGCCACGGGTTGTCGTCGCGCAAGGGCGGCGGGAGCAGCGCGGCCGGGCAGTCCTGGTAGGTGACCGGGCGCAGGAAACGGCCGATCGCGGCGGTGCCGACCGAGGTCGTGGTCGGGTTCGTCGTCGCGGGCCAGGGACCGCCGTGCTGCATCGCCGGGGTGACCGCGACGCCGGTCGGCCAGCCGTTGAAGAGCAGGCGGCCGGCCCGGTCACCCAGCACGCCGAGGACCTCCCGCAGCCACGGCGAGTCCTCGCCCGAACCGATGTGGACACCGGCGGTCAGGGAGCCCTCGACCAGCTCGGCGATGGCCGGCGCCAGCGGCATCGCGGGGTCGTAGCGCACGATGACCGACAGCGGCCCGAAGGCCTCGTCGGCCAGGGTGTCGCGGTGGCCCAGCAACGTCGCGAGGTCGGTCTCGACCAGGGTCGGCTCGGCCGCGTCGCCCGATATCGAGCCCTCGCAGAGGACGGCCACCCCCGCGGTGCCGAGCACCTGTTCGCGCCGCCGCGTGAATCCCTCGGTGATGCCGGGGTGCAGCAGGCGTTGCGGGCCCACGCCGCCGAACCCGTCGGTGGCGAAATCGGCGCCGGCCGGTACGAACAACAGGCCGGGCTTGGTGCAGAGCTGGCCGGCCGACCCGGTGACACTGGCCGCGAAGCCGGCGGCGATCTGCGGGGACCGCTCGGCGAGGGCGGCCGCGGTCACGACGACCGGATTGGTGCTGCCCAGCTCGCCGTAGAACGGAATCGGCTTCGGCCGGGCCGCCGCGATGTCGAACAGCGCCCGCCCGGCCCGCAGCGAGCCGGTGAAGCTGGCCGCGGCGATCCGCTCGTCCTTCAGCGCGGCGACCCCCTCGTCCTGGCCGTGGATCAGGCCGAGCGCGTCGGCCGGCATCCCCGCTTCGGCAAGGGCCCCACGCACGATCGACGCGGTGAGGTCGGACAGGCGCGGGTGGCCGGGGTGCGCCTTGACCAGAACCGGGCAGCCCGCGGCCAGTGCCGACGCGGTGTCGCCGCCCGCCACCGAGAACGCGAACGGGAAGTTGCTCGCCGCGAAGTTCAGCACCGGGCCGAGCGGCACCAGGTAGCGGCGCAGGTCCGGCCTCGGCCCGAGGACGAAGTCCGGATCGGCGGCGTCCAGGCGTACGTCAAGGAAGGCGCCCGCCGCCGCGACATCGGCGAAAAGCTTGAGTTGCACCGTGGTCCGCTTCAATTCGCCGCGCAGGCGGCCCTCGGGCAGCCCGGTCTCGGCCATGGCCGGCGGAATCAGGTCATCGGCCGCCGCGGTCAGCGCGTCGGCGACGGCGACCAGTGCCCGCGCACGCCGGCGTGGCTCGGTGGAACCGAATTCGGGTGCCGCGGCGGCTACCGCGGCAATGCTGTCGGTCATCGGGATCCTCAGAATTCGAAACCGGTCGGATAGGGGTCGGTCGGGTCGAGCAGGTACTGGCCGATGCCGGTCACCCAGGCCCGGCCGGTGATCGTCGGTAGCACCGCGGGGATGCCCGCGACGGTGGTCTCCCCGATCAGGCGGCCGGTGAAACGGCTGCCGATGAACGAGTCGTTGACGAACTCGTCGCCGATCGCCAGCTCGCCGCGGGCCCACAGCTCGGCCATGCGGGCCGAGGTGCCGGTGCCGCAGGGCGATCGGTCGAACCAGCCCGGATAGATGGCCATCGCGTGCCGGGAGTGCCGGGCCGTCGAGCCGGGCGCGATGAACTCGACGTGGTGGCAGTGGTCGACGCCGTCGATCTCGGGGTGCTTCGGCGGATCCTGCTGGTTGATGACGTCCATGATGGACAGTCCCGCGTCGAGGATGTCGCGCTGGCGGGCCCGGTCGAACGGCAGCCCGACCGCGTCGAGGTCGACCATCGCGTAAAAGTTGCCCCCGAACGCGAGGCTGTACGGCACCGAGCCGTACTTCTCGACCTCGATCCGGCCGTCGAGCCGGTCGCAGTAGGCGGGCACGTTCTCCAGCGTCACCGAATCGGCGTGCCCGTCGCTGACCTCGACCTTGGCCACCACCAGCCCGGCCGGGGTGTCGAGCCGGATCGTCGTCACCGGCTCGGTCACCGCGACCATGCCGGTCTCGACCAGCACGGTCGCCACGCCGATCGTGCCGTGCCCGCACATCGGCAGACAGCCCGACACCTCGATGTAGACGACGCCGAAATCGGCGTCCGGCCGGGTCGGCGGCTGCAGGATGGCGCCGCTCATCGCGGCGTGGCCGCGCGGCTCGTTCATCAGAAGCCGGCGTACGGAATCCAGGTGCTCGATGAAATGGAGGCGCTTCTCGTTCATCGTGGCCCCGGGAATCGTCCCCATGCCGCCGGTCACCACGCGGGTGGGCATCCCCTCGGTGTGCGAGTCGACGGCCGTGAACATCCTCTTCGCGCGCATCTCAGCTCCCCGCGTTCTCAACGCCCGCTCGGTTTCCCGCCGGACCTGACGCTCCTGCTCGGCGGTCAACGGCCCCCGGGGCGGCCGGCACCGGCCGCCGAAGCGCCCGACCATGTCCATGCTCAGCTTGATCGCCTGCACGAACTCGGTGCGCGAATCCCACCGGAAGACCGGCACGAACCTCCGATAGAGCTCGCGAGCCTTGTCGAACTCGCCCGCCACCATCAGGTCGTAGAGGCGGACCGACTCGGCCGGGAAGGCGTTGGGAAAACCGGCGAACCAGCCGACGGCGCCGTCGGCCATCAGCTCGAAGAGTACGTCGTCGGCGCCGGCCACCACGTCGATGTCGGCGCGCTCGCGGATCTCGAACAGCCGCCGGACGTCCCCGCTGAACTCCTTGATCGCCTTGACCTGGTCGATCTTCGCGATCTCCGCGACCAGCTCCGGCACGAGGTCGACCTTCGTGTCGTACGGGTTGTTGTAGATCATCATCGGCAGGCCGGCCTCGGCGATCCTCGTGTAGTGCTCGACGACCTGGCCGTGGCTGGCCCGGTACATTGTCGGCGGCAGGGCGAGCACCCCGTCGGCGCCGTCCTCGGCCGCCAGCTCGGCCCAGTGCTTCGCCTGGTGCCAGCCCGGGCCGTGCACACCCGCGATGACCACGCCGCGCCCGGCGACCGCCTCGACGGCGACCTGCACGACGCGGCGGCGCTCCTCGTCGGTCAGCGACGAGTATTCGCCGAGCGAACCGTTCGGGCCGACACCACGGCAGCCGTTGCGGATCAGCCAGTCGCAGTGCTCGGCGTACTTGTCGTAGTCGACGGCCAGGCCGGCCGGGGCCGTCGGGTCCTCGCGGTAGGGGAGAGCGGCGGCGACGATCACGCCGCGCAGATCGTTGGTCATTTCTCGTCCTTCACGTCGGTGGCGGCTAGTTCGCCGAGGCGGATGAGGGCGGCGATCGGCCGGCTGCTGGTCCGGCCCGGGTCGAGGAGGCGCTGACTCGCCAGCAGCTCTTCGACCGTGCGCCCGCAGACCCGGCCCTGGCAGGGGCCGAGACCGGCGCGGGTGCTGAGCTTCAGGGACCGCAGGCCGCGGGATCCGGTCGCGGCGGCGGTCTCCCGGAGGTCACCGGCGGTGACGTCTTCGCAGCGGCAGACCACCGTGTCGTCGCTGAGCCACGCCGGCCAGCCGGGCCCGATGCCGTGGGCGGCCTCGAGCCGGACCTGGAAGCGCTCGTGTATCTTCCGTTGCCGCCGGTCGGCAGCCTTCGGCGTCCACCCGGCCGCCGCCGTCCCGGCGATCGTGCCCTCGGCCAGGGCCAGGTCGGAGCCGCCGATGCCGGTGACCTCACCGGCCGCGAAGACGCCCCGGACGCTGGTTCGACCATTCCGATCGACGATCACGCTGCCGTCGGCATCGGTCTGACAACCCGACGCTATGGCCAGTTCGGCCCGGGGCACGAAGCCGTGGCTGACACAGACGGCGTCCACCTCGACGCGGCGCTCGGTGCCGGGCTTACGGGACCAGTCGGGGTTGAGCCGCGCGGTCGTCACGGCCTCGACACGGTCCCTTCCGTGGACGGCGACGACGGCGGTGCCGGTGCGATAGGGGACCCGGTTCCGGGCGAGATCGCCGAGATAGCCGGCGAGCTCGGAGCCCTTGCGCCGGGCGGCAAACAGCTCCTGCGGCCGGGCACCCCACCCCTTGGCGATACGGGACCAGCGGTTGGCTTCGAGGACGCCCTTCACGCGGGCGCCGGTCCGCAGCAGGCTCGTGGCGACCGGAAGCAGGAAGGGGCCCGCACCGGCGACAAGGACATGACGGCCGGCCGCGATCCGCTCGGACTTGGCCAGCGCCTGGGCGGCCCCGGCGGTGAAGACACCGGGCAGATCCCACCCCGGAAAGGGCAGGGTCCGCTCGGCGGCCCCGGTCGCCAGAATCAGGGCCCCGGGCTCGAACGCCCGGCGACGCCGGTCTATCCCGTCGGCCGGTCCCTCCAGCACGTGTACGCGCGGGGCGCCGTCATCCCGGCGCTCCACCATCCAGACCTGGCCGCTGGTGACAACCTCGCAGCCGGGGTCGCGGGCGAGCTCTTCGCGGAGCATGGTGAACCGCTCCCACCCGTGGTGCAGAACGCTTTCCCGGGCGGCCGGGCGTTCCACGGGAAGATGCCGCCAGAACTGCCCGCCCACATCGGCCGCCGCGTCCAACAGCACCACCGACGCCCCGGCCCGGCGCGCGGCGCGCGCGGCCGCCAGCCCGGCCGGCCCGGCCCCGACGACGAGCACGTCCGGCGTCGCCGCGCTCATCGCCCGCCACCCGCGGAGTCGGCCGAACCCTTCGCGTCCGCTGAGCCCTTCGCGCCCGCTGAGGCCACCTCATCCACCGCGTCTGGGGCACCCACCGGGTCTGAGGCTTCCACCGCGACTGAGCCTTCCACCGCGCCTCGGGCGCCCACCGCGCCTGGGGCTCCCGCTGCGCCGGCGGCACCCACCGCGCTGGCGCCACCCACCGCCTCTCGGGCTTCGACCGCGCCTGGGGTGCCCACCGGGTCTGGGGTGCCGACCGCGCCTGGGGTGCCCACCGGGTCTGGGGTGCCGACCGCGCCTGGGGTGCCCACCGGGTCTGGGGTGCCGACCGCGCCTGAGGTGCCCACCGGGTCTGGGGCGCCCGCTGCGCCGGCGGCACCCACAGTGCTCGCGCCGCCCGCGCCTGGGGCTTCCGCCGCGACTGGGGCTTCCACCGCGCCTGGAGCTTCGACCGCGCCTGCGGCACTCACCGGGTCTGCGGCACCCACCGCACCCGCCGGGTCCGCCGCACCCGCCGGGTCCGCTGCACCGACCGGGTCTGCGGCACCCGCCGCACCCGCCGGGTCCGCCGCGCCCGCCGGGTCCACCGCGCCCGCCGGGTCCGCTGCACTGACCGGGTCCACCGCGCCCGCCGGGTCCACCGCACCGACCGGGTCCGCGGCACCTACCGCGCCCACCGGGTTTGCGGCACCGGCCGGGTTTGCGGCACCGGCCGGGTTTGCGGCACCGGCCGGGTTTGCGGCACCAGCCGGGTTTGCGGCACCAGCCGCGTCTGCGGCACCAGCCGCGTCTGCGGCACCGACCGCGTCTGCGGCGCCCACCGCGTCTGCGGCGCCCACCGCGCCCGGCGCGCCGGCGGCCTTGGGCCTGTCTGCAGTGGCTGGACCGGGCGCGGCCGGGTTGTCGGTGTCTGCCGGCGCGGGCGCGGTGGCTGGGGTGTCAGGGTCGGCGGTGGTGATGATGTCGCCGTCGGCGGCTCGGCGCTGGCAGGCTCGGACGTCGGGGAGGCCGTTGACCGTCAGGAGGCAGTCGTGGCAGATGCCGATGCCGCAGAAGAGGCCGCGGGGGCGGCCCCGCCGGGAGGTGCGCCAACTTGAGCGGCCCGCGGCCAGCAGGAGGCCCCCGATGGTCTGGCCGGCCAGGCCGGGGACCGCGACGCCGTCGACCTGGACGGTCAGCGGGGTGGTCGGGCCGGGGCGGACCGGGTCGTCGGAGGGGGAGATGCGGGCTGCCACGTCAGTAGTATGTCACACATTACCGTCGAGAAAAGGGGCCAGCGTCGGCCGGTCGACGGCGAAGGCGGCGGCCTCCACGCGCGGGGGGCGGCCCAGCATCAGGTCGCCCAGCAGCTCGGCGGTCGCGGCCGACAGGACGATGCCGGCGCCCTCGTGGCCGGTGGCGTGCCAGAGGCCGGGCAGGCGCGGGTCGGGGCCGACGACCGGCAGGTGGTCGGGGACGAAGGGGCGGAAGCCGCCGTAGGCCCGCATCACCGCGGCCGACGCCAGGAACGGGAACAGCGTGATCGCCTTGGCCGCGATCGCCGCCAGCACCGGCTCCTCGATGCGGTCGTCGAAGCCGCGCTGCTCGCGGGACGAGCCGATCAGCACGGTTCCGGAGGCGGTCGACTCGATCACGCTCGACGTCTGGAGCGCGCCGTCGTCGGACTCGACCGCGCCGACGTAGTCGGCGTCGTAGACCTTGTGGTGGATGCGCTGCCGCATGCGGGTGGTGACCAGCAGCGTGCCCCGGCGCGGGCGCACCGGCAGCACGACCCCGAGGCGCCGGGCGACCTCGGCCGACCACGGGCCGGCGGCCACCACGACGTGGTCGGCGGGCAGGTCGCCGGCCGAGGTGCGGACGCCGGCCAGCCGCGGGCCGTCCATCACCGGGCCGAGCACCTCGGCGCCCGGCCGCACCACGGCTCCCCGGCGGCGGGCCGAGGCGAGCAGCGCCTCGGTCGCGATGGCCGGCTGCACCTGGGCGTCCTGCGGGTAGTGGACCGCGGCCGTGAAGTCGCGGGTCAGATCGGGCTCCAGCGCGGCCACCGAGGCGGCGTCGAGGGGGTCGGCGACTATTCCGGCCGTACGCTGGGAGGCCGCGAAATCGCGCAGCGCGAGCGCACCGGAAGCCGTCGTGGCAACCACCAGGCCGCCTTTTGGGTCGTGTTCGATGCTCGGGAAGGCCGGCCCGAGCTCCGCCGGGAGCGCCGCCGCCAGCCCGGACCACAGCGTCAGCGAGCGCAGCGCCAGGGCCAGCTCGGCGCCCGGACCCTTGTCGGACACCAGAAGGTTGCCCTCGCCGGCCGACGACGTGCCGCCGGCCGCGGCCGCACGGTCGACGACCGTCACCGCGACGCCCGCGGTGGCCAGCTCGCGGGCCACCGCCGCGCCGACGACGCCCGCGCCGACGACCACCACGCCGGTCATTCGGACCTGCCGCTCCACCAGCCGGTCACGTGGCCGATGTGGTGGCGCATCAGCTCCTCGGCGGCGGCCGGCTTGTCGTCGGACAGCAGGTCGAGCAGCGTCTGGTGCTCGGCCGAGGAACGGGCCAGCTCGGGCGTGCCGAGCAGGCCGGCCAGGCCGACCAGCCGGGTCTGCTGCCGCAGGTCGCCGACCAGCGTGACCAGGCGGTCGTTGCCGGTCAGGCTGAGCAGGTGGAGGTGGAACGTGGTGTCGGCGTCGAGATAGGCCCGCAGGTCGGCGGCCGCCGCGGCGGTCACGATCGCTTCGGCCTCGGCCCGCAGCGCGGCCAGCCGGTCGCCCGGGATGCGGCCGGCCAGCTCGCGCATCGGTGGCGCCTCGAGCCACTGGCGGATCTGCACGATCTGCTCGAGGTCGTGCCGGCTGACCTCGGTGACCCGGAAGCCTTTGTTGCGGGCGATCTCGACGAAGCCGCGCTTCTCCAGATTGAGAAGCGCCTCGCGGACGGGGGTGGCCGACACGTCGAACCGGGCGGCCAGCGTCGGCGCGGTCAGCATGGTGCCGGGCGGGAACTCGCCGCTGACGATGGCCGACGACACCGCGTCCTCCACCAGGTGCCGGAAGTTGCCGGCGGTGCGCAACGGGCCGATCGCCATGTTTGCCTCCCTCAGTGGTATGTGACATCGTACAGGCCGTGCTGGACGCTGATCACGTCGCCGGGTTCGGATTTCCGCGAGCGATCGCCGCGCTGCGGGCGGCGCTGGCCGCGGGCCTCGACCCGGAGTCCGAGCCGCCGCGGGGCTCGGTGCGGCTGGGGGGCGGCGAGGTGCTCATCATGCCGTCGAGCGCCGGGCCGGTCGCCGGCATCAAGCTGGTCAGCGTCGTGCCCGGCAACCCCGGTCGCGGCCTCCCGCGCATCCACGGCGTCTACGTGCTCTTCGACGCCGAGACGCTGGTGCCGCGCGCTCTGCTCGACGGTGCCGCGCTGACGTCGCTCCGCACGCCCGCGGTCTCCGCCCTCGGCGTCGACCTGGTGGCGCCGCCCGACGCCCGGCGGCTGGTCGTTTTCGGAACCGGACCCCAGGCCCTCGGCCACGTGCGGGCGCTGCGGGCCGTCCGGCCCCTGGATTCCGTACGGGTGATCGGGCGCGACCCTTCGCGCCGGGCCGATTTCGTCCGTTCCCTGGGTCCGGGCGCCGAAGCGGCCGGGCCGTCGGCGGTCGCCGAGGCCGACATCGTGGCCTGCTGCACGACCGCCCGCACGCCGCTCTTTCCCGGGGAACTGCTGCCGCCGCACGCCGTCGTGGTCGCCGTCGGATCCCACGAGCCGGACGCCCGCGAGGTCGACGCCGAGACCGTGCGCCGCGCCGGGGTGCTGGTCGAGTCGCGGGCGGTGGCGACGCGCGAGGCCGGTGACGTCGTGCACGCGCTCGCCGAGGGCGTGATCGGCGAGGATGAGCTCGTGACATTCTCCGATCTGGTCCGGGGCACCACCCCCGCCCGGCCCAGGCTGATCAAAACCGTGGGGATGGGCTGGGAGGATCTCGTGATCGCCGCCGCCGTGGTGGACGCCGCATGATCGCGCTGTCGGCACTCGTGCTGCCGGACCGCCACCCGATCTCGGCCTTTCTCGCCGAGGTGCGGGAGGCCGAGGCGGCCGGGGTGCAGTCGGTCTGGACCTATGACCATCTGACCTGGCCGCTGCTGAAGGACAACCCGTGGTACGGATTCGTGCCGCTGCTCGCCGCCGCCGCGATGGTCACCTCGCGGGTGCGGCTGGGTGTGCAGGTGGCTACCCCCAACTACCGCCATCCGGTGCCGTTCGCCAAGGAGCTGATGACGCTCGACCAGATCAGTGACGGCCGGATCGAGCTGGGCGTGGGAGCGGGCACCGAGGGACTGGACGCGGCCGTGCTCGGCGATGAGCCGCTGCCGCTGAAGAAGCGGATGGACCGGTTCGCGGAGTGGCTCGAATTCCTGGACGAGTTGCTGCGCGAACCGGTCGTGACCCGTCGTGGCTCGTTCTATTCGGCGGTCGACGCTCATCAGTTGCCGGGGTGTGTGCAGACGCCGCGGTTGCCGTTCACAGTGGCGGGGACCGGGCCGCGGTCGCTCGCTCTGGCGGCGCGGCTGGGACAGGGCTGGGTGACGTACGGGCCTTATGGTCCGACCGTGGAGCCTTCGCAATGGTTTGCCGCGCTGGAGAAGCAGTCGAAGCTCGTGGAGAAGCGCGCCGGGTTCCGCCGGGCGGTGCAGATCGGCGTCGAGGTGCAGTGGCCGTTCGAGAGCCGCGAACGCTATGTGGACACGGTCGGGCGGTTGGCGGAGCTGGGCTTCACCGAGGTGAGCGTGCACTGGCCGCGGCCCGATGAGCGGGGGGTCGCGCGCGAGGCGCTCGGCTACGTGCTGGAGGCGCACGGGCTCGGTTAGCGTTCCAGAGCTTGGTACTGGCGGTTGGCCAGGGGTGCGAAGAGCAGGGCCAGGAGGGCGGGCCACAGCAGCGCCAGCAGGACGCTGTGGGTGGCCGGCCAGGAGTGGTCGGTCCAGGCCGGGCTGCCGAGCAGGTGGCGGGTCGCGGTGGCGGTGGCGGAGAGCGGGTTCCACTCCGCCGCCGCACCCAGCCACGCGGGCATGGTGCTCGGGGAGACGTACGCGCTGGACAGGAAGCCGGCCGGCCAGACCAGGATTTGCACGGCCACCGCCGACTCGGGCGTGCGCAGCAGCAGTCCGAGATAGATGCCGGTCCAGCCGAACGCCAGGCGCAGCCACAGCAGCAGTCCGAGGGCGGCCGCCATCGCCAGGGGACCGTTCGCCGGGCGCCAGCCCACGGCCAGCCCGGCGGCGATCATGACGGCCAGCCCGGCCAGCGCGTTCAGCAGGTCGGCCCAGCAGCGTGAGGTCAGCACGGCCAGCCCGCTGACCGGCATCGCCCGGATGCGGTCGGTGATGCCGCGGGCGGCGTCGGCGGTGACCGCCGTGACCATCGACTCGAGGCCGAACAGCATCGTCGTGGCGAGCATGCCCGGGAGGAGGAAGTCGAGGTAGCGCCCGTCCGGCACGGCCATCGCGCCGCCGAACAGGTAGCCGAACATCAGCACGATCAACACCGGGAACAGCAGCGTGACCGCGATCGAGACCGGACGCTGCCGCCAGTGCAGCAGGATCCGGCGGGTCAGGACGACCGTGGTCATCGGGCCGCCTCCCCGGTCAGCGCCAGGAAAACCTCGTCCAGGCTCGGCTTGCGGACGACCGTCTCGACCCGGTCCGGCCCGACCCGGGCCTTGAGCTCGTCCGGGGTGCCCTCGGCGACCACCCGGCCGCCGTCGATCAGCACGATCCGGTCGGCCAGGCGGTCGGCCTCCTCGAGATACTGGGTGGTCAGAAGCACGGTCGTGCCGGCCGCGGCGAGGGCACGGACCCGGTCCCAGACGTCGAGGCGCGCGGCCGGATCGAGCCCGGTGGTCGGTTCGTCGAGGAAGAGCACGGCCGGCTCGTGCAGCAGCCCCGCCGCCAGGTCGAGCCGCCGGCGCATCCCGCCCGAGTAGCCGGCGACCGGCCGGTCGGCCGCCGCGGCGAGCCCGAACTGATCCAGCAGGTCGGCGGCCCGCCGCCGGGCCGCCGGGGCCGCCAGATGGCCGAGTCGGCCGAACAGTTCCAGGTTCTGCCGGCCGGTCAGGATCTCGTCGACCGACACCTTCTGCCCGACCAGCCCGATGCGGCGGCGCACCTCCCGCTGGTCGCGGGCGACGTCGGCTCCGGCCACGCTCGCCTCGCCGGCGTCGGCCCGGATCAGGGTGGCCAGGATGCGTACGGCCGTGGTCTTGCCGGCCCCGTTGGGGCCGAGCAGGCCGCACACCGTCCCCGGCGCTACGTCGAGATCGAACCCGTCGAGCGCCGCCCGGCCGCCGTAGTGCTTGCGCAGGCCTCGCGCCCGGATTCCCGTTGCTTCTCCGTATGCCATACGGAGAGGCTAGCACGCTTTCCGTACGGTCTACGGAGTAGCGTCGTTATGCTGGAGGCCGTGACCTCCGAGAGCAGCGGCAATGTCGATCCCGCCCGCACCATCGCGCTGCTCTGGGGAACCCGTCAGCTGCCCCGGCGCGGGCCGCGCCACGCGCTCACCACCGAGCAGATCGTCGCCGCGGCGGTCCGGATCGCCGACGCCGACCGGGATCTGGGCCCGCTGTCGATGCGGCGGGTCGCCGAGGAGCTGGGCGTCGGCACGATGTCGCTCTACACGTACGTCGCCTCCCGCGCCGAGCTGCTCGAGGCCATGCTCGAGTCGGTGCACGGCGAGGTGGTCACCGAGCTGGCCGTCGAGCCGGCCGCCGAGCCGGTCGCCTGGCCGGAGGCGCTGCGCGCGGTCGCCGCCGCCAACCGGGCGATGTACCTGCGCCATCCGTGGATGCTGCAGGCGTTCACCGGACGGCCCGGGCTCGGCCCGAACACGCTGGCCAAATACGACCGGGAGCTGCGCGCGCTCGACGGCATCGGGCTGACCGACCTGCAGATGGACGCCGCGCTCACGCTGGTGCTGACCCACGTCGAAGGGGTGGTCCGGCGCAAGGTCGAGGCGGAACGGTCCGCGCAGCGCAGCGGCATGACCGATGCCCAGTGGTGGGAGGCCGCCGCGCCGGCGCTCTCCAAGGTGTTCGACCCGGCCCGCTTTCCGGTCGCCGGCCGCGTCGGGCAGGCGGCCGGCGAGGCGCATCAGGCGGCGTTCGATGTGGAGCACGAATACTCGTTCGGCCTCGACCGGGTGATCGAAGGCCTGGCCGCTCTGATCAGGGGCTAGCCACCACTGACGGGAAGCTACGGCACTCGACGGCTCTGAGCTCGACGGCTTTAATCATTGGGCATGGGGGAACTGTGGTTGTCGCGCCGCCGGCTGTTGTTCACCGCCGGGGCCGGCGCGCTCGGGGTGGCCGTGCTCGGCTCCTGCTCGTCCTCGCCGCCGCCACCGGCGCCGATCGAGGCCTCGGAGACGCCGGTGCCGGCGGCCAGTGGGGCGGTGGCCGGCGACTGGCGGCGGGTCGACCGGACGATCGTGGCCGCGTACATCCTGGTCCGGGGGAAAGAGGCGGCGATCGTCGACCTCGGCACGATCGGGTCGGAGGCGGCGATCGAGCAGGGGCTCGAGGCGGCCGGCGCGAGCTGGAAGTCGGTGAAGCACATCGTGCTGACCCACATGCACGCCGACCACGTCGGCGGGCTGCCCGAGATCGCGCCGCTGGTCAAGGCCAAGCTCTACTGCGGCGTGGGCGACCTGTACTCGATCGCCTCGCCGAAGGAGCTGACGCCGGTCGCCGACGGCGACGAGGTGTTCGGCCTGCGGATCATCGAGACCCCGGGCCACACCAACGGCCACATCTCGGTCTTCGAGCCGTCGACCGGCATCCTGGCCGCCGGGGACGCCCTGCGGACGAGCAACGGCCTCGAAGGCTCCGACCCGCCCAACACGGAGAGCGAGACCCGGGCGAACGCCAGCGTCCGCAAGCTGGCCACCCTGGACGTC
Source organism: Actinoplanes sp. NPDC051411 (assembly GCF_040682075.1). Classification (NCBI taxonomy): domain Bacteria; kingdom Bacillati; phylum Actinomycetota; class Actinomycetes; order Micromonosporales; family Micromonosporaceae; genus Actinoplanes; species Actinoplanes sp. NPDC051411. The sequence goes on from NZ_JBFBAD010000039.1 coordinate 45,262, forward strand.
AAGGCGATCCTGCCCGGGCACGGCGAGCCACTGACCGCTGGCGCCTCCAAGGCTCTGAAGGCGCTGGCGGCCGGCCTGCCCGTTGCCTGAGAGGCACTTCCTCACGAGGCGATCGACCAGAGCTGGCACGTGTTGTTGAGCCACATCCAGAGGTCGACCCGGGTGCCGTCGGCGGTCCCGCAGTTCACGTCGTCGAGGACCATGCCGCTGTTCTCGACCACCAGCTCGTAGCGGCCGTTGCCGGCCGGGACGACCGCCCACTGCTGGCAGGTGTTGCCGAGCCCTTGCCACAGGTCGACGGCCGTCCCGAGCGCCCACCCGCAGTTGACCGCGTCGAGGGTCTTGCCGGCGTTGACGTTGGTCAGCGTCCACTTGTTGGCGCCGGCGTTGGCGAACTTCCACTGCTGGCACGTGTTGCCGAGCGGCTGCCACACGTCGAGCAGGGTGCCGTTGGCGGTGCCGCAGTTGATGGCGTCGAGCACCTTGCCGCTGGCCAGGTTGGTCAGCCGGTAGGTGCCGCCGTTGGCCGGGAAGCTGACGGAGTTCGAGTAGCGGACCGCGACGATGTTGGACTGGACCGAGTTCTCGGTCGCGTCGGACGGATAGCCGCTGGTCAGCACGCCCTCGAAGAAGGAGCCGACCGAGCCGTTGCTGTTGTCGCCGCCGATGCCGAGGATGATCGCGCCCTGTTTGGTCATCGGCTTGTACCCCGCCTGGGCCGGCAGGGATCCGTTGTAGCGGGTGGCGAGACCGCCCGACTGCGCGTTGCCGTCCTTGATCGCGTACGTCGTGGTGCCGTTGTTCTTCAGTACGGCCGCCACGAAGGCGCTGTTGCGGCCGGTGTTCGCGGTGTTCGACCCGTTGCCGCCGGCGAACAGGCCGTTCTCCAGGTCGGCCTGCACGCGGGGGCCGCCCGCGCACGGCGAGAACCAGCACTCCGTACCGAAGTTGATGGCGTCCATGTCGCCGTTGCCGGTGTCGTTGTTGCTGGTCTCGGCGTTGCCGTAGTCGAAGCAGCAGCGGTCGTTGACGTGCGTGCCCTCGGTGACCATGTACATGCCCTCGGGCGCGCTGCCGGTGGCCACGCCGCTGGTGCTGTTGTCGCGGTAGCCGTTGCCGGCCGAGATGTAGACGCCGTACACCTTGTGGCCGCCGGCCGTCACCGGCAGCGCGGCGGCGTTCGCGCCCTGGTCGCCGGTGGGGTTGGCGCCGCCGCCGGGGGCGATGGTCAGGTCGTTGTGGTGCGACGTCTGGTCGTAGATCCGCACGATCGTGCAGTAGGTGCCCGAGCAGAACGAGTCCTGCGCGGCCGCGTTGGCGTAGCCGCCGGCGCTGAGCACCCCGATGTTGCTGGTGGCGCCGTCGGACCAGCGCCGCACCTGATAGAGCGACCCGTTGTACGACCCGAACAGCGCCCGGGTGGTGCTGTGCGCGGCGGCGCAGGGGGTGCCGCCGCTCGCGTAGAGGTCGCACGGGCCGGTGCCGGCCGCGCGGGCCGGGGCCGCTATGCCGACGACGAGGGCGGTGACGGCCACCGCGAGGAGGGAGCGGAATCTCATGTGCTGTCCTTTCGCCTGCCTGCGGGAAAGCGGGAGCCGCCGGATGTGAACGTTCACAAACCATCGACGATCCTCGTTGGGAAGTCAATACCGCTACGCTGAGCTGCGTGGATCATGACGAGCGCATCGCACTGTTCATCGACTACGAGAACCTGGCGATCAGCGCGCGCGAGCATCTCGGCGGCGCCTCCTTCGAGCTGAGGCCGATATCCGACGCGCTCGCCGAGCGGGGCCGAGTCGTGGTCCGCCGGGCGTACGCCGACTGGTCGTACTTCGACGAGGACCGCCGCATGCTCACCCGGGCGCACGTCGAACTCATCGACATGCCGCAGCGGCTCGGCGCGTCACGCAAGAACGCCGCCGACATCAAGATGGTCGTCGACGCGCTCGAGACCGCGTTCGAGCGCTCGTACATCTCGACCTTCGTGCTGTGCACGGGCGACAGCGACTTCACCCCGCTGGTCCACAAGCTTCGCGAACTGAACAAGCGGGTCATCGGGGTCGGCGTGGAGAAGTCGACGTCCGCGCTGCTGCCGCCGGCCTGCGACGAATTCCTCTACTACGACCGGCTGGAAGGCGTCGACGTGCCGCCGGCTCGGCCCCGGCGCGAACGCCCGGCCCAGGTGCCGCCGCCGGAGCCGGAGGTCGAGGAGGAGCCGCCCGTCCGCGACGTCGACACCCTCTCCGCCTTGGTCGCCCAGACCGTGGCCGGCCTGCAGACGAGTTCCAGCGGCCCGGTCACCGCGTCGACCCTGAAGCGGACCCTGCTGCGCAAGGACCCGACCTTCAACGAGGCCGACTACGGCTTCCGGGCGTTCGGCGAACTGCTGCGCTTCCTCGCCGGCCGCAACGTCGTCGAGCTGACCGCCGGCTCGGCCAAGGGCGACCCCGACGTCACCCTGCCCGAGCACGGCGACCGGGAACGGGCGTTCGCCCTCCTCCGCAGCGTCGTCTTCGACCTGGCCGGCCGGGACGGCGCGGTGGCGCTCAGCGGCCTGAAGAACAAGGTCCGCAAGGTGGTGCCCGACTTCAGCGAGAAGAAGCTCGGCTACCGCAGCTTCCTCCAGTTCTGCAAGGCCGCGGCGACCAGCGGCGCGGTCGGCCTCAAGTGGAGCCCCGACAACGACGATTACCTGCTGACCGCCGAGTCCCGCGGCTGACATCACCCGCCCGTACGGTCGGCCTCGGATGGCGATCGAGGCTCGAGGCGTCGGCCGGTGAGGGCGGAGAGGAGCAGTAGTGCCCGCCCTCGCTCGAGGGCCGTCACCGCCGCCTCCGGGTCCGGCGAGGCCGTACGCAGGTACGCCTTCGCGGCACGGACGGGCAGGTCGGCCGTGTCGCGCAGCCAGGACTCCTTGTGGCTGCGCAGAACCTGTGTCTCGTACAACCGACGGGCGAGGCCGACGCCGGCGCCGTACGCCTCGGCCGCCAGATCTCGGTCGTCGTCACGCTCCGCCCAACGACCCAGGGCGTATGCGGCGTGAAGCGCCGCGGCGGTGTCCCGCTCGGCGCCCTCGCGGTAGGCCTCGCGCAGCATCCGGCGTCCCTCGGGCATACCCGCCTCGCCGAGGGCCAGCCCGAGCTGCAGAAGGCGGTCGGTCATAGCCGGCGAGCCCGGCGGTGTCAGCGAGAGTGCCTGCCGAAGGTGTTCGACGGCGGTCGCGGCGTCGTGCCGGGCGGCCAGCGCGGTGCCGAGATTGCTGTGCAGCGTGGCCTGGGCGAGCGGTTCCGCTCCCGAGCTGAGGGCGGCCTCGAGCACGCCTACGGCCTCGTCGAGCAGCCCGGCATCACCAGTGCGTTCGGCCCGCGTACGCAGGGCGTTGCCGAGGTTCGACGCCACCGTCGCGCGGTCGGGTCCGGCCGGCGGCGCGATGGTCCACGCCTCGCGCAGGCGGTGCAGAGCGGCATCGACGTCGGCATCCGAGCCGGTGTGGCGCGCGCGGGCCCCGAGCGCGGCGGCCTCGTTGCTGAGACAGCGCAGCCGAGCGGTCGAACCTTCGGGGCTGAGTTGCGCCGCGCGGTGGAAGAGCGCGGCGGCATGGTCGAGGGCCTGGAGGTCGCCGCCGCGCTCGTACCGGGTCCAGTAGCCGCCGGCCAAGTTGGAGAGCGCGGCGACTGCGGCCGGCCCGTGGCCGATCGCCATGTCGAGCATGAGCTGCGCTTCGTCGAGATCCGTCTCGGCGCCCCCGAGCTGGTAACGGCTCACCAGCGCACCGCCCAGGGAAGTCTCGCGATCGCGCCGGCGTGGTGAGGCCTGGGGTGTCAGCGTCAGCGCCTCACGGTAGAGGTCGACGGCCCGGCCGGCCTCCTGAAGATTACTCGTGTGTGCCGAGCGGGCACGGAGTGCGTGTGCGAGCGTGACCAGGTGGGACGGGTGGTCGGCCGCGTCGGTCGGCGAGCGGCGCACCGCCACCTCGCCGTGATCCACGGCGCGGTCCAGCATGGAGGCGTCGTTGCTCAGCTCGTACCGGCTGAACCAGGCTGACGCGAGCCGGCTCTGTACGGCCGGACGGCCCGGCCCGGCGGCCTCGGTGAGGAGCGCGATCGCGCGGGCGAGATCAGCGTCGTCCGGGCGCAGCTCGACGCGCAGCAGGAGCGCGCCGGCGAGGTTCGCCAGGATCTGCGGCCGGCCCGGCCCGGCGCCCGCGAGCGCCTCCTCGTACGTCGCGATCGCCGTCTCCAGGTCTTGCTCCTCGTGGATCTCCTGGAACCGCGCGAGTCGTGCTGCCGCTGTGAGTTCGAGGATGGCGGGAAGCTGGTCTCGCAGGCGGCGACTGATCGCGCCGGCCTGGTCGAGCGCCGTTAGGGCCCGGTCCAGGTCGGTCGGGTCGCCGGTCTGGCCGTGCCGGGCGTGCAGCAGCTGAGCCAAGCCGGTGAGCAGGGCGGGAACCGCGGTGGAGTCGGGCGCGACCCGTCCGAGCAGGCCGGTGGTCAGGGCGATGCCGCGGTCGATCCCGTCGCCGGCCTCCAGGCAGAGAGCGCGACCGAGCTGTACGACCAGGTCGGCCCAGCGGAACGGCCGGGTCACCGGCAGAGCCAGCGCCGCCTCGGCGGCGGCGACGGCACTCGTCAGGTCGTCGGGGCGGCTTCCCACGCGGTAGCGCTCGAGCAAGATGCGGGCGATGGCGTGCCCGGCCTCCGCTCGCCGCTGGGAGCCGAACGATAAGCCGGCCAGACGCTGTCGGGCGAGTACCGCGGTGTCGAGCGCGTTGAGGTCATTGTCGGACTCGTACCGACGCTCGGACCCGGCCGCCTCGGCTTCGTACCGGCGTGCCTCGGCGATGAGGGCGGTCCACCACCCGTACGCGGCGGGGACGCCCTTGGCGCGGCAGCGACCCAGCAGAGCGAGGTGATCGTCGAGAACGCCGATCAGTGCCGGGTCCCGCTGCACGGCCAGTTGTTCGCGCAGGACCTGCTCGCCGTCACTGGTGCACAGCTCGGGGTGGGCGAGCAGGAAGTTCTGCGATTCCGCCCACGTCGGGGTGTTGAACCAGAGCGCCAGCAGCTCGGCGATGGACATCATCACACCTCCGCGGGTAACTCGATGACGAGGCCGAGTGCGAACGCGGCCGCGTTGGCGGCAGCGGTGCGCTGCCAACCGGCCCGGTCGGCCGCCGTCTTGCCTTCGTCTGCCCGGTCGCTCACCCCTCGGATGACCAACGCGGGCAGGTCGCCGCGGAGGTGGGCGGCGCGGGCCAGTCCGGCGCTCTCCATCTCGACGACCGCGGCGTCGTCGTAATGCCGGCGCAGCAGCGCGGCGTGCGCCGAGTCGCGGTCCGCCAGCACCACCTCGCCGGCCGCGATGGGCTTGAAATGGACGACCGGCGGCCGGGCCGGATCGGGCAGCAGCCGATGCCAGCCGCCGTTACGGCTGACGTGGCGCGCTCGCTGCTCCAACCGGTGCGGTGCGTCCCACGCCCGGGGCCGGGCGGCGAAGCCGTCCGAGGTTGCCTTGCCACTGTGATACGAGTACACGCGGGTGCCGACGACCACGTCCCCCAACTGGATGTCGCCCTGCAGCGCGCCTGCTATGCCCGAGAACAGCACGACGTCCGGCTGCAGGAGTGCCGCGGCGCGCTCGGTGACGACCGCCGTCGTCTGGTTGCCCTCGCCCACCACCGCCACAGCGACTCGGCGCGAGCAGCCCGCCAGCATACCGACCTCGAACAGGGTGCCCGCCTCGTGGACCACCGTCCGCACGTCGAGCAGGTGCGCGACCACCGCTTGGTACTCGACCTCCAAGGCCGTCAGGATCACGACTACGGGACCCGTGGCAGGGAAGGGCGTCGAAGATTCGGGAACGTCGTCGTCGAGCGGTGGCACGGCGGCCGTGTCGTCCGCCGACAGCCGGCGCCCGGCCAGCCGGTCCTGCAACCGCGCGTGCCGGAACTGGTAGACGCTGCCCACCTGGCGCAGCACGCCGCGAACGGCGGCGTCATCGAGGAACGCCATGAGCCGGAACGGAAGCCGGCCGGCCAGTGCGTACGCCAGGCGCGCGAAGGTGAACCGCCACCACGCGGTGAGCCCGGCGCTGGCGACGAAGGCCGCGACCCCCACGGCCGCCGCCAGCTCGGGGCCGGTCAGCAGGCCGGCCACTGTGCCGAGCAGGGCGCCGCGCAGCACGGCACGGGTCAGAGCCGCGGTGCGGTCGGAGCGCAGCAATGATATCGGGCTGGCGACGACGCCGAGGTCAGCCGGGACATCGAGCCAAGCGTCCAGGGCGCGTACCACCCCGACGGCGGCGGCGCCCACGAGCGCCGCCGTCCAGCCCGCCCGCACGCCGACGAGCACGACGACGGCCACGAGGCCGGCCAGCCAGCCCGCCGCGCCGATCCGGAGCCGCGGGCGTGCCGTCATCGCGCCCGGGCGCCATCGGCGCAGCCCGGCCGACAGGCTCAGCCGGACGGTCGAAGGCGTCGCGGGCTGGCGGACGCCGATGAGAGCCCCGACAGCGGCCGCGGCCAGGGTGAAGGCCACGTCGAGCAAGGCGCGGGGCACTGCCGCGGCGCTGAGCACCGCGGCTGCCACAGCGCCCACCGCCGCGCCGGCGGCCGCGTTGATCCCTCGCGACCCGGACCGGAACAGCCGCCACCAGGCCACGTCATAGGTGCCGCCCCGGTCGAGCATCCCCGCGAGAGTGGCGAACCAGCGTGCGACCCGGTCACCCGCTTCCCGGTACGCGGTCGGAAGCGCGCGGTCGAGCAGGTGCGCCTCGATGTCTTCGGCCCGGGCGAAGCGCTGCTCGTCGAGCAGCTCCGCCGGGTCGGCACCCGTGTCGCTGTACGCTTCCCGGGCCAAACTGGTCATCAACGGCGTCCGTAGCACTCGCAGCAGCTGCCTGTCGGCCTGCCGGCGTAGTGTCGCGAGCGGCTCGTCCCAGGTCGTGCTCAGGTCGGGACGTGGCTTCGCCGTCCGAGGCAGGTACGCCGTCAGCGCCGGCAGGCCGAGTGGCTGCAGCTGGACCACGGCCGCCGCGGTGACCGTGTCGGCGTCTCCAACCGCGGCCACGTACTCGGAGGTGCGGCAGGTCAGCACCAGGGAGTCGCCCCGGTGCAGCGCGGCGTTGATCGCAACGATCGCCGTCGAGCGGGCCGCTGCCGGCAGCTCGTCGAGCCCGTCGATGATCGGCAGCAACGAACCCTCGTCGAGCAGGGCGGTCGCGATCGTGCTGCCGTCCGTCGTGGCCGAGCCGAGTGCGGGGAAGTCGGCGGCCAGCGCGCCCGCGAGCCAACGACGCAGGTCCTGCCGGTGCGGCTGCCATGACCCGATGGACACGAGCACCGGAACCGGCTCACCGGCGCGTGGCTCGGCGGTGAGATCGAGCAGCAGCCGGATCGCCGCCGTGGTCTTCCCCGCCCCGGGCTCACCGAGAATGACCAGACGCATCGACGGCAGTCCACGCAACAGCGCGGCCAGGTCGTCGATCGTGCCGGAGCCGGGAGTCGCCGCGTCGCGTTCCGCGGCGCCGAAAACGTTGATCGCGTGGTCCTGCACGGCGAGCCCGGCCGGTACGCGCCGCCAGCGCACCGGGATCGGCGTCGGGTCGGCCAGCCGGCGGCGGGTCTCCTCGATACGCCACTGCCGGCGGACGGCGCGGAGCAGATCGCCCCGATAGGCGGCCAGGTCGCTCGCTCGGTGCCATCGCACCTGTCCATCATCGGCGGTCGCCCGTTCGGTTGACCAGCCGAAGTAGATCGACCTCGGTAACATTGCCAGGGTGTCGGCCCCTGACGAGGACGCCGTCCAGCTGGCGCGGGCCCAGCTGGAGGCCGTGGTAGAGGACATCCGCGCGGTGGACGGCAACGCCGAGCTCGTGGCCGAGCCGGGCTTCGCCGACGTGGTCGCGGCCGCCCGGCACCGCCCGATCGTGTATCTCGCCGCCGCGGAGTCCGGCGGCCTGGCCCTGGTCGTCCGGGACGGCGCTGTCAGCGAGCTGGACCTGCCCGGCCTGCGGGCGGGCGCCCTACGGGAAAAGGTCGACGAGTTGGGGCGGTGGCGGGCCGCGTTCGACCGGGCGGACGCCGAATCGGCCGACGCGGCCTGGCGCCGCTGGTCCGCCGAGCTCGACCAGGTGACCGGCTGGCTGTGGGACGTCGCCATGGGGCCGCTGATCGATGACGTGAGGCCGGCCGGAGAGTCGTTCGCGTTGGTGCCGTGCGGCTTGCTCGGTGTGCTGCCGCTGCACGCCGCATGGACCCCGGACGAGGGACTCCCGGCCGGCCGCCGGTATGCTGCGGACCTGGCAGTGTGGACGTATACCGCAAATGCTCGCGCCTTGAGCGCCTGCTTCGCGGCGGCGACCGACGTTGACATGGTCGGCTCGGTCGTGGTGGCCGACCCGGAGGCCACCGGGCCGATGCGGTTGCCGGCGATGCGCACGCTCGGCGATGTGGTCAAGGCGACTTTTCCCGCGGGCCCGGCACCGTTGTTCGGCGCCGACGCCACCCCGGAGGCATTCCGGTGTCTGCCACCGGCCGAGCTGGTCTTCCTCGGCTGCCACGGCAAGGCCGACCCAGCGGCGCCGCTGCGCAGTCGAATCGAGCTCACCGGCGGCATGGTCACCCTCGACGAGGTGCTGCGGCTGCGGCTGCCGGCTCGCCTCGCCATCGCCGCGGCCTGCGACACCGCGGCCGTTGGCCTGGACCTGCCCGACGAGGTGGTCTCGCTGGCCACCGGCCTCGTGCAGGCTGGCGCCGCCGCCGTGATCGCCTCGATGTGGGAGTGCGACGAGCTGGCCACCGCCGTGGTGCTCGTCGAGTTCTTCCGTCTCAGCGCCGAGCGGCCGCCCGCGGTGGCCCTGCGCGATGCCCAGCGTCTAGTGCGCGACTCCACGTTGCGCGAGCTGCGGCAGCGGTGGGAGAAGGCCCTGGACGAGGGCGCGGCGTGGCTGCCCGAGCGGGCCGGCGACGCGTTGCTGAACCGTCTGTTGGAGGTGCACGACGAGCGGCCGTGGTCGGGTGTAGAGGTCTGGGCAGCGTTGTCCTATACGGGAGCCTGATGTGGACGAGAGGGACCTGCGAATGCTGGCCGAGCTGCTGCTGGCCGAGCTTCCGCAGGTGGTGGCCGATCCTTGGCATGCCGCCGAGATCGGCGCCGCGCTGACCGAGTCGCTGGCCGAGCCGGCGGACTCCTCCCGGGCCCAGCGCCGGTTGCGGCGGGCTTTGACTCTCTACCCCGAGCTGGACCACTGGCGCGCCCAACGGGCCGCGTTGGGCCACAGCGGCATCCGCGAGCGGCTCATGGCAGCGACGCGTGACCGAGGCATCCCGGCCCGTTTCCTGAGCGCCGAGAGCAATGCCGGTGTGGCGCCGGGCGGCCGCGTGCAGGTCCGGGTCGCGATAACGGAGCAGGCGCGTGACCGGTCGGCGCGGTGCCAGCCGTTCGCGGTGCCGCCGGAGGGCGTGACGGTCACGCTGCTCCTCACGGCCGCGCCGGGACTGGAGGTCTACGGCCCGGACTTCCATGAGGTTTCGGTGCCTGAGCACGGTGACTCGCCCTGGTACCTGTTCGAACTCGTGCACGTTCCCGGCGGCGGGGCGACGGACGGGCCGGTGACCGCCACGATCTACGCGTTCGTCGAGGGACGGCCGGTTGCCGACCTGACCGTCGCCGCGGAGGTCGGTGCCGCCCGCGGTGCTCTCCGTGCCGAGAGCGCGGGAGTCCCGTCGCTGGACGAGGCGCCGGGGCAGTTGACGCTGCGGATCGCCGCGCACGAGGCCGGCTACCGCTGCAGCCTCGTGCACGCCGGTGACCGAGCCGATGGCGTGGTCGCCCACGTGCCGACCGACACGGTCGAGGCGGTGCGACGCTTCCTGGTGGGCCTCGCGTCCGGCGTCCGGCACACCGACCCGGCGATGGCGCGCCACGAGTTGTGCGACCTCGGCCTCGAGCTCTGGGACAAGGCGTTGCCCGCTCCGGTGCGGCGCCGCTTCGAGGACCTGCTCGCGGGCGCGCGAACGCTGACGATCCTGTCCGACGACCGCCACCGCCTGCCCTGGGAGCTGCTGCTGCCGGCGCCCGGTCGCATCGGCAAGGCATTCCTGGCCGAGAAGATCGCCGTGCTGCGACGGATCACCGGCCAGCAGTATCCGGGCCGAATCGACCTGCGCGATGCCGCGTACGTCCACCCGGCCGACAGCCCGCCCGGCACCTACGAGGAGATCGATCAGGTGCACATGGTGCTCGGCGGCGGCGTCCGCCACCGCCGGCCCTCGATGGCCAACGTCCGCCAGGTCGTGCAGGCCGTCGACGCCGGCGACTTCGACCTGCTGCACCTGGCCTGCCACAACCGGCTGATCCGGCATGGGTGGGACGAGGTGGCCATGAACGACGGTGGGTTCTCCAGGATTCACCTCAATCAGGCCATCCACGGACGGACCCTGGCGCCGCGGCACCCACTGATCTTCTTCAACGCCTGCGACACCGACGGCGGTGCGACCGAGACCAGGATGGACGGCTGGGCCGGCGGCTTCCTACGCGCGGGCGCCGGCGCGTTCGTTGGCTCCACCTGGGCGGTGCGCTCGGCCACGGCGACACGCTTCGCCGAGCACCTGTACGCCTTTCTGCCGTCGTACGACGTCGGCACGGCCACGCTTCGGGCCCGGCTTGCGACCGGCGACGAGGCGGGCGACCCGACGCCCCTGGCGTACGCCGTCTACGCCACCCCGGGCACCGTCGTGCGCTGGGGTCTCCCGTGACCGCGCCGCCCGTCTTCGTCGTCCACGGCATCGCCAACCGCGACGAGGGCGAGTTCGAGAACCGCGTACGCCACCTCGCCGATCGGACGGGCCGCGGCGACATCCACGCCGTCTACTGGGGCGATCTCGGCGCCGACGACACCTACGTACCTCTGGTCGTACCCCATGTGCCCCCGCGACGGCCCGTCCGCGGCGGCGCCGAGCCGGACGAGACCGACCCGGCCGCGATCGCGCTCGGCGGCGCGGCGGACCTGCCCGACGCGCCCGCCCTTGAGCTGTTCCTCGTGGGTGTTCGCAGGCCCGGTAAGGGGCTTCGGTACGACGAGGCCGACGTGGCGGCGGCGATTCGCCAGGCCTGGCTGGACGACCCGCCCGAATGGTTGTGGGGCCTCACGGACGCCGGCCTGCTCGCCGAACTCGGTGCGGTCACCGCGAGCACGACCCTCGAGCTGCTCGGCGCCGACGACGGTTACCCGATGCGCTCCTCGGAGCATGTCCGGCGGGTCGCGGGCGCCGTGCTGCGCCAGACCGATCGGGTAGCCGCCGCGACCCTGGGTGCCGCCGCCGCCCGCTTTCTGTCGTGGGCCCGCCGGCATGCTGCCCGAGCGGTCGCGCTGAACGTCGGCGACCTGCTGTCCTACCAGCGCCATCGCGGCGAGGTGCTCGACCGCCTGCGCCGGCGGATCGCCGAGGTCGCCGGTCCCGGCGCGGGCCTCGACCCGGTCCGCCCGGTCCACCTGGTCGGGCACAGCCTCGGCGCGGTGATCGCCCTGGATGCCGCGACTGCGGCCGAGGCCCCGGTCCACGCCGCGTCGATGGTCACGTTCGGCTCTCATTGGTCGCTGCTGCATTTGTGGCGGCCGGACGCGGGAGTGCCGGCGTACACGGGAGAGCCCGTGCCTTTGCCGGGCACGATCCGGCGTTGGACGAACCTCTGGGAGCGCTTCGACCTTCTGGCCTTCCTCGCCGCGCCGTTGTTCACGCTGGCCGACGGCAGCCGGCCGCGGGACGTGGAGCTGCGCCAAGGCGATCCGGCGACGCTCTTCAGTCACTCCGTCTACTGGGAGTCGCCCGCTCTGCTGACCGCGTTGGCCGAGGCCTGGGACGGTGACGATGACGGATGAGGCTGAGGCCGCCTTCGAACGGGGGGAGACCTGGCACGACCTGTTCGAGGAGTCGGGCGATCCGGCGAGCCTCGGCGAGGCGGTACGCCATTACGCCCGAGCGGTCGACCTGGCGGATCCGCCCGACCCAGCCTATTTGAACGGGCTCGGATTCGCCCTACGCCTGTCCTATCTGCAGAGCGATGACAGCGCGGAGCTCGACCGATCCATCGAGCTGCTGGCGGCGGCGGCCCGCACCGGCTCGGATGCCGAGGTGCCGATCTGCCTCGACAACCTGGCACGCTCGCTGCGCCTGGCCCTGTTCCTGCTCGATCGCGGCTTCTCGTCGGACCGGTTCGTCGACGGAGCACGCCTCGCCGTCGAGCTCACCGAGCCCGGCACCGACGATGCCGCCGAGCGGCTGGTCTGGCTCGGTGCAGGACTCGACCATCGCTGGGAGCACGACGGCGACACCACGAACCTGGACGAGGCGGACGCCGCGTTCGTGGCCGTCGAGCGCCACGACGCGGCGACGTATGCGAACCAGCTCGGGGTGCATCACTACTTCCGCCATCGGGCGTACGGGCGTCCCGAGGACATTGAGCTTGCGGTCGAACACGGGCGGCGCGCGGTCGCGCTGGACGACGACGACCCGGTCCGGGCGGCGAACCTTGGCCGGGCCCTGGTGCGGCTGCACCACCTGCGCCCCGACCGCCGCCTGCTCGACGAGGCGATCGAACTGCTCAGGGCGCCGCTGGATCTGGGCAATGCCCATCTGGACCGCTTCGACGCGTACGGCGACGTCGCCGACCTGGACGCCGCCGTCGCACTGCTCACCGAGGCGGCCGGTGAGCTGCCGGCGGACTTGCCGAACGGGCAGGCGGCCCGCAACGACCTGGCCACCGCCCTGGAAGCCCGCTTCCTCCGTGGGCGGGACCCCGCCGACCTCAGCCAGGCACGCGCCGCGTTGACCGAGGCGATCGAGGCTCGTGCGTCCGCCATGCGTTATCTCTACGTAGATAACCTCGCGAACCTCGAGGTGGACGAGTTCACGATGACCGGTGACCCCGCATGGCTCGACCGGGCGTCGGCACACTACGGGGAGGCACTCGACGGCCTGGCCGACCCGCTGGAGCGCCGCCGCGTGCTGACCAACAGCGCCGGCGTGTACTGGTACCGATGGACGGCTACGGGTCGGCGCACGGATCTATCGAGAGCGACGTCCGTGTTCGAGGCGGTCGTGGCCCAGACACCGGCCGGTGAGACGGGTTACGTGATGCGCCTGAACAACCTCGCGGTCGCGCTGGTCGCCGATCCTGACTACCCCACGCCGGACCGCATCCGCGCGCTCTTCGCCGAGGCAACGACCCCGCACGGCGGGGATCCACTGTGGGCTGTGCGCGCGGCGCGCGAATGGGGCCGGTGGGCCGCCTCCCGCGACGACTGGGCCGAGGCGGCGATGGCGTACGGGCGGGCCCAGGACGCCATGGGGGAACTTGTCGGACTACAGCGGACGCGACGGCACCGGGAACATTGGCTGCGCGAGGTCGGTGGACTGCCGGTGGAGGCCGCACACGCGTCGTGGAAGGTGGGAGACGCGCAGACAGCCGTCGGGCGGCTGGACCGCGGCCGCGGCTTGCTGCTGTCGCAGGCACTGACTGGTCAAGGCGGTGGTGGCGACGTCCGACCCCGATGAGACTCTCGGACTCTTCCAGCTGATCATCGAGTTCGTGCAGCTCGGCACGCCAGGTGAGATCGAGGCAATGCTGGTGCGTCGCCCGGAACTGCTCGGCGAGCGAGCCGGGGAGGCGTTCGTACTGCTCCGGCGGCACTGGGCTGAGACGGGAAAGGAGCGACTGGTGCAGAGCACGGCCGCGCACTGGCGGCTGTTGCGACGACGCCGGGCCGCTGTGCTGATCGAGCGCGGGAATGCCCTGCTGCGCAGCCACGAGGCCGGCGCTATTGACTGCTACCGTCAGGCGGCCGACGCGGCGGACACGGAGCCCGAGGGATGGCGCGCGAGAGTCAACCTCGCCCAAGCGCTCGCCGAGCGTGGCGTCCCGGCCGACGCGGCCGAGGCCGAGGACCTGCTCCAGTCGGCCGTCGGCGCACCGAACCGCGAGGTCCGGGAGCTTGCCTGGACACAGCTGGGACACCTGCGCCTTGACACGTACCGGAAGTCGTACGAGCCCGGTCTTCTCGACGCGGCGGAACGGGCGTACACCGAAGCGCTCGCCTCCCACGACTCGCTGTTAAGGCGCGCCAACCTCGGCGCCGTCCGGCTCGAAAGGTTCCGGGCCACAGGAGACGGTTCCGCACTCGACGAGGTGATCGCCTCGCTGGAACCAAGGCAGCGGTTCCCCTCGACGGTGCTGGGCGAGGCTCTACGGCTGCGGTTTGAGGCATTCGGCGGTGACGACCTCGACCGGGCGATCGACTGCTTCGCGGTGGCCTTGCAAGAGAGCCCGCCCGGCTCGCTCGACGAGGCGAGCGCTGTCGGCAACCTGGCGGGAGCCCTGACGCGCCGGTACGACCTGACCGGCATGCCCGCTGACCGGGAGCAGGCCGGCGAACTGGCCGCCCGGCTGGATGCGTACGACGGTGAGCTGCCTGACGACATCGCGGCACAACGGGCGTCTGTCGATGCGGCGCGGTCGCTCGCGCCGCGACTGCCCCGAGCCGGCCGGGCCGCCGTGCTCAACAACCTCGGCACCGCGTTGTCGCGGCGGTACGACGCCTACGGTGACGTTGCCGACCTCGAGGAGCTGGTGCGTGCGTACGAGGAGGCTGTTGACGCCACACCGCCGGCCTCGCCGCAGCTTGCAGTGCGGCTGGGCAACCTGGGCGATGCGCTGCGGGAGCGGGCACATCGGCTCGGCGACGAGGACGACTTGCGGGACGCCGTCGGCCACCTGCGTAGAGCGCACGAGGCGACGAACCCGTATGCGCCCTCGCGCGCGGACCGAGCTGCCGCGCTGGCCACGGCGCTTCTTGCGCTGTACAAGGTTGGGGGCGCGCGGGAGGACCTGGAGGCGGCCTCCCGGTTCGCCGAGGAGGCGGTGCTCCGTACCGGGACTACCGCACCGGTCCGGCCGGGACGCCTCACCCTCTTCGCCAGCTGCTTGCACGCGCTCTCACCGAACGACGCCACCGTGGCCGGCACCGTCCTGCATCTGATGCGGACGGCGCTCGACGCCACGCCGCCCGACGCCCCGGTCAGGGTCCGCCACCGGCACAATGTCGCCCAGGCTCTCGCCGAACGCGCCCGGCTCACCGGTGTCCCGGCGGAACGGGCTGCGGCCCTCGAGGAGTTCGCGTCCACGTGGCGTGAAGCGGTCACGGCCGACCCGGCCACCGCAGTATCGGCCGGCCGCAACTGGGGCGACGCCGCCGCCGGTTGGTCCGACTGGGCCGCGGCCGCCGAGGGCTACCTCCGCGGCCTCGCTACCGCGACCGGCCTGGTCGTGGCCCAGAAGAGCCGCTCCCACCGCGAAGGCTGGCTGCGTGACGCCCAGCACCTGCCGCCGGGCGCCACCCTCGCGCTCTCGCACCTCGGCCTCGTCGCAGAAGCGACGGCCCTCCTCGAGCGAAGCCGCGCCCTTCACAGCGACTGGTTCCGATCGAGATAGAAAGTCGGTCGATCATCACGATGAATGGTCGCGCTTCCTTCGACCAACGTTCTCCAATATCACACCTGAGGCAGGACGTGACCGGCCTGGATGACGGTTCGCCGATCCGGGGCGGCCCACAGCACCGACGGGTCGTCGAGCGGGTTGCCGTCGACGATCAGGAGGTCGGCCGCGCAACCGGGTGCGACGCGGCCCAGGTCGTCGCGGCCCAAAAGTGCGGCGTTGACCGACGTGGCCGACTGCAACGCCAGCAGGGGACCGTCGACCTCGACCTGGAGGCGCAACCCGTTCAGCTGCTCGTCCTCGAGCACGCCCATGAGGTCGGTGCCGAAGCCGACGCGTACGCCCGCCGCCCGCGCGAGGGAAACGGCCTCGCGCCCGGCCGCCAGGACCTCGCGGTTCTTCTCGCGGGAGACCGGAGGCATCCCGAGGGCCTCGCCGCGGCGGTCCATCGCGTCGTAGGCCGCCAGGGTAGGCACCAGGAAGGCGCCGGCGGAAGCCATCAGCGCGGCGGTCGGGGCGTCCAGGAGATTGCCGTGTTCGATGCTGCGGACGCCGTTCTCGACCGCGTGCCGAATGGACGACGGGGAGTAGGCGTGGGCGGCCACATAACTGCCGCGCCGCGCCGCTTCCGAAGTGACCGCGCGGATCTCCTCCGCCGAGTACTGCGGGATCCGGATCGGGTCGGTCAGGGAGACCACACCGCCCGAGGCCATGATTTTGATGGCGTGGGCGCCGCGCCGGAAACGGTCGCGGACCGCGCGCCGTAACGGATCCACGCCGTCGACCACCTCGACCGTGTGTGCGCCGCAGCCGCACAGATCGGAGTCGGCCGCCCGCACGTCGCCGTGTCCGCCGGTCTGCGAGAGGGCCGGGCCGGTCCACAGGTAGCGGGGCGACGGGAGCAGGCCCTCGGCGATGGCACGCGCCAATCCGGCGTCACCCCCGGAGGGGTCGCGCACGGTGGTGAATCCTCGGGACAGGGCGGCGGCGAGCCGCCGCGCGGCCGAGAGGGCGACATAGCTGAGCGGACGCGACTCCAGCGCCAGCATGTCCAGGTCGATTCCGTACGCGTGGCAGTGCGCATCGATCAGACCGGGCAGTACCGTCCGCCCGCGTGCGTCGAGCACCTGGGCATCCCGGGCCGGTGACGTGACGATCTGGCCGTCGGCGATGTGGACCGGTCCGTCGGTCAGGCCGTTGCCGTCGAAGACCGCCGCGTTGACGATCGAGAGGTTCATGGGCGCGACGCCTCGAAGGTCGCCGGGTCGACCACGACGCCGTAGTCGCGCAGCGCGGCCGGGACGGAGACGAAGCCGTTGCGCACGTCGGCGGCCACCGCGGCCGGGTCGCGGGAGAACGGGTCGCCGTAGCCGCCGCCACCACCGGTGTTGTTGACGAGCACCTCGCCGGTGTCGAGCAGGTTGTACGAACCGCCGGTCACCCGTTCCTGAGCAGTGCCCGGGTTCAGCACGATGTGGTTGTTGTCGCCTTCGCGCCCGCCGGCGATCGGCCACGGCTTGGTCTTCGTCTTGTAGACGATGCAGATGCCGGTGGACGGCGCCGTGAAGCGGTAGGCCCGGCCCACGCCGACCCCGCCGCGGTGCCGGCCCGCGCCACCGGTGTCCGGCCGGTAGCCGTACGACTCGATGAACATCGGCGACTTCGTCTCGAGCACCTCGACCGGGTTGTTGCGGCAGCCCGGCTCGGAGATGTGCATGATGCCGTCCGCGCCGTCGCCCCCCGCGTGCCCGCCGAAGCCGACCGCCTCGTTGGTCGCCTCGAGCCACGCCTCGCCGTTACGCGGGTTGATGCCGAGCCCCATCATCGAGCAGACGTCGCCGCCCGAGGAGGCCGGCACCAGTTCGGGCATGCCCTGGGCGAGCGCCTTGAGCACGACCTCGCCGCCGAGCAGGCCGGTCCACAGGGTGAAGGTCGGCATCGGCGGGACGGCGTGCATGACCGAACCCGGTTCGGTGACCACGCGCAGCGGCCGGAAGTTGCCGGCCACGACCGGTGTGTCGGGGGTGGTCATCGCCTTGAAGATGAGGCTGCAGAACGCCTCGGTCTGGCCGACCGGCAGGTTGATCGGGCCGCGGACGTCCTTCTCGCTGCCGGTCCAGTCGATCACCATCTCGTCGTCGGTGACGGTGACCGTGCAGTTCATCTTGATCAGGCGGTCGAGGTCGACGCCGTCGGTGTCGACGAAGTCGTGGGCGGTCCACGTGCCCTTCGGGAGCTTCGCCAGCGCGAGGCGCGCGAGGCGCTCGCCGTGGTCGTTGATCGCGGCCATCGCCTCGGTCAGCGCGTCGGCGCCGTATTTCGCCGCGATCTCCTGCGTGCGCCGCACCCCGGTGAAGCAGGCCGAGCACTGGGCCTGCAGGTCGCCGATCGTGCGCTCGGGCATCCGGCTGTTGAACCGGACCACGTTGAAGATGTCGTCGTTGACCCGGCCCTCGCGGTAGAGGCGGGCCGCGGTGAAGAAGATGCCCTCCTGGTACATGTCGGTCGAGTCGAGGACGTAGCCGGCGTCCTTCTGCTTCAGGTCGAGCACGTGGATGCGGCAGGAGGCGTAGCCGATCAGGCGGCCCTCGACGTGGATCGGGGCGAACACCAGAGGGTCCAGCGTGTGGGCGGACGACCAGTACGGGTAGTTCAGCACGAAGACGTCGCCGGGCCGCATCTGGTCGGCGCCCAGGAACTCGACCGCCCGCTTGATGCCGTGGTCGTTGCCCCGGGTGAAGACCGCGATGCCGGGCGCGTCGGCGACCACGTCGCCGTTCGCGTCGTGGATGCCGATCCCGTAGTCGTGAATCTCGTAGACCACCGTGTTGTAGGCGGTGCGGCACAGGTTGCGGGCCATCTCCTCGGCCCCGGCGAGCAGGCCGTGCCGGATGACCTCGATGGTGATCGAGTCGATGTTCACTGGGCCCCCTGAAGCTTGATGATCATCTCGCCGTGAGAGCCGACCGTCAGCTGGTCGCCGGCGTGGATCACGGTGGTCGCGGTGTGCTCGGCGATGACGGCCGGTCCGGTGATCTCGTCGCCGGCCAACAGCGACTCGCGCGTGTAGAGCGCGTACGGGACGGCCGGCTGGTCGGCCGAGACGTAGACGTCACGGGTGCCCTCCGACGGCACGGCGCCGGAGGAGCGGGTGGACAGAACGGGCAGGGACGGCTTGGAGACCTGACCGGTGGCCCGCAGCCGCAGCGTGGTCACCTCGATCGGGTCGTCCATGGTGTGTCCGTACTGCCGCTCGTGCAGCTCGGTGAACTCCCGCTCGACCGTGGAGGCGAGGTCACCGGAGGAGGGGACCGCAACCGTGACGGTGTGCTCCTGGCCGGCGTAGCGCACGTCGACGCTGCGGGTGAGGGTCTGCTCGGGGAAGCCTTCGGCTTCCAGCGCGGCCGAGGCCTCGTCCGCCATCTCGGCGAACCCGGCGGCCACCGGCGGCGAGTCGAGCTCGGCGAGGGGAATCACCGCCGTACGCGCGAAGTCGTGCTGAACGTCGGCGAAGAGCATGCCGAAGGCCGAGAACGCACCCTGTCCGGGCGGCACGATGACGGTCGGGATCGACAGCTCGTGGGCGACGTCGACCGCGACCAGCCCGCCCCCGCCGCCGAAGGCGAGCAGCGCGAAGTCCTTGGGGTCGCGCCCGACCTCGACCGTGATCGCCCGGACCGCCCCCATGATCTTGGTGGTGGAGATCCGGATGATGCCGCGGGCCAGTGCCAGCGGGGTCATGTCGAGCTTCGCCCCGAGCGGCTCCAGCGCCGCCACCGCCAGCTCGTCGTTCAGCGTCAGCCGGCCGCCGAGGGCGGCCGTCGTGCCCATGTAACCGACGGCCAGGGCCGCGTCGGTGAAGGTCGGCTCGGTGCCGCCCTTCCCGTACGAGGCGGGGCCCGGGTCGGCGCCCGCGCTCTGCGGCCCGACCTGCAACGCCCCGGCGCCGTCGAGCCACGCGATCGACCCGCCGCCCGCGCCGATGGTGTGGATGTAGAGCGACGGCGTGTTGATCGGCAGCTGCTCGAACTCGGCGCCCTGGTGCAGCACCGGCTCACCGTCGATGACCAGCGACGCGTCGAGGCTGGTGCCGCCCATGTCGATGGTGATGAGGTTGGGTTCCCCGATCAGCGCGCCGAACGCGGTCGCCCCGATGACCCCGCCGGCCGGGCCGGAGAGGATCAGGCTGACCGGTTGCTCGCGGGCCGCGCTGGCGGTCATCGCCCCGCCGCCCGAACGGGTCATCAGGAACCGCCCGGCGAACCCGCCGCCGGCCAGCTCGCCCTCCAGCCGTTGCAGGTAGCGGCGGACGATCGGCTTCACGTACGCGTCCAGCACGGCCGTGCTGGTGCGCTCGTACTCCCGGTATTCGCGCGAGAGCTCGTGCGACACGGTCACCACCACGTCCGGGGCGACCTCGGCCAGGATCTCCCGCATGCGCAGCTCGTGGGCCGGGTTGGCGTACGAGTGCAGGAACGCGACCGCGACCGAGTCATAGCCCCGGTCGGCGATCGTGGCCGCCACCGCGCGGGCGGCTTCCTCGTCGAGCGGCCGGTGCACCGAACCGTCGAACAGGCTGCGTTCCGGGACCTCGAACGTGTCGTACCGCTCGAGGAGCGCCTTCGGCGGCCGGTAGGTGATGTCGTAGTTGGTCCGCCGGTCGGTCCGGCCGAGCAGATAGACGTCGCGGAAGCCGGCCGTGCCGATGACCGCGGTCCGGGCGCCGGTGCGGGTCAGCAACGCGTTGAGCCCGAGCGTCGTGCCGTGGGTGAACATCGTGATCGCCGACATCGGCGCCTCGGTGACGCCGAACGCGTCCAGGACGCCGGCGGTCGGCTGGGCCGGGGTCGTCGGCACCTTGCCGAACCGGATCTCGCCGGTGTCCGGCGACAACTCCACCACGTCGGTGAAGGTGCCGCCGACGTCGATCGCCACGCGGCTGCTGGTGGTCATCTCGTTTCTCGCCTTTCGCCAGGTTCCGCCCACCGGCGCACGCGGCATCGCCGGCGCGTGAGGCGCCGTGCGGGGCGTGCGGGTGGGGCGGCCGGCCGCAGTGTCCGGGTGCGGTCCGGCCCGATGAACGTCGCCGGTTGGCGCGGCGAGGCCCCGAACGTGACACAGCTGTTTCGAGGTGTCAACGGGGCGGCGGGCGGCCCGGGAGCGGTCCCGATCCGGCCTGCACAGCGGGACCGCGCGCGGCTGTGCTCGGCGCACATCGGTACGCGAGTGGCCACCGTCAGCATTTGCGCACTCCACCACCCGCTACCTACCGGGAGGTTCCCATGGTTCGCAGTGTCCTCACTCTCCGCGCGACAGCCGGACAGGCCGGCGCGCTCGAGGCGCTCTACGCGGATCACGGGGTCCTCGCCCGGGCCCGGGCGTTCCCCGGGTGCCGAGGCGCCCAATTGTTGCGATCCATCGACGGCGGCACCGCGACCCACCTGGTCATCGCCGACTGGGACACGGCCGCGGACTACCGGCGATGGGTCGACGACCCCTGGCGCGACGCCTTGTCCGGGCGTCTGGCCGCACTTCTCGACAAGACGGACGGCGGGCCGCTCGTTGGCGGAGTTTTCGAGCTCGTCGATCCGCAGGCATCGGACGTTTCTTGACCCGAATTCGAGGAGCACCAGTGAAACGAGTTGCTCGACTGATAGCGGTCGGCCTGACCGCGGCGGTGGCGGTCTCCGCCTGTAGCAAGCCCTCCAGCAGCACGGCCGGCGGCGCGGCCACCGCCGCCCCGGCGGACAAGAAACTCAGCATCGGCTTCTTCGGCTTCGCCAAGGCGAACTCGTTCGCCCAGGCGACCTGGGCCGGCGTCCAGCAGTACGCGAACGCGCACAACGCCGAGGCGACCTTCCTCGACTCGAACTTCGACGGCCCGACCCAGGTCAACCAGCTGCAGGACGCGGTGACCTCGAAGCGGTACGACGTGGTGATCGTGCAGGCGAACGACGGCACCGCGATGGTCAACCCGGTCAAGCAGGCGGTCGCGGCCGGCATCACGGTGGTCATCGAGTTCACCCCGGTCGGCGGCAAGTACGACAGCGCGACCCCGCAGATCCCGGGCACGGTCACGGTCATCGACCCGCCGACGGTCAACGGGGTGGGCCTGGCCAAGCTCGGCAACGACGCCTGCAAGACGGTCACCAGCGGGGCCTGCAAGGTGGCGTACTTCCAGGGGTTCGCCAACTATCCGCTCGACACCGCCCGCACCCAGGCGGCGGTCGACGCGCTCAAGTCGGGCGGCGCCTCGACCGTCATCTCCAACTTCGTCGGCGGCTACACCCCGGACAGCGGGCGCACCGCGATGCAGAACCTGCTCCAGGCCCACCCGGACGTCAACGTGGTGATCGGCTCGTCGCAGGCGCTCGAGGGCGCGACCCCGCTCGGCAAGGGCAAGAAGATCGCCTTCGTCGGCAACGGCGGCTCGACCCAGGCGTTCGGCTTCGTCAACGACGGCACCTGGTACGGCGTCTACGACGTACCGGAGAAGTCGGAGGGCGCGAAGGCGGCCGAGCTCGGCCTCAACAAGGCCCGCGGGCAGAGTGTGCCCGAGTCGACGGTGACCTGCGAGACGTTGACGACGTTCAACTGCCTCGGCACCAAGGACACGCTGAAGGGCTTGACCGCGGACTACTCGGACTGATCATGACTGCTCCAGCCATTGCGGTACGCGGCGTCGAGAAGAGCTACAGCGGCGTGACCGTGCTGCACGACATCGATCTGGACATCGCCCCGGGCGAGGTGCACGGGCTGGTCGGGGAGAACGGCGCCGGCAAGAGCACCCTGCTCAAGATCCTGGGCGGGGCGATCCGGGCCGACGCCGGCACGATCAGCTTCGACGGCGAGCAGGTCAGCATCGGCAGCCCGCGCGACGCGATCGCCCAGGGCGTCAGCCTGATCTCGCAGGAGGGCGCGCTCGTCCCCGCCCTCTCGGTGCTCGACAACGTGTTCCTGGCCCGGTGGTCGCAGCGCGGCGGCCTGATCCGGGCCCGTACGGACCGCAAGCGGCTGGCCGCGCTGATCGAGCAGACCGGCTTCACGGTCGACCCGGGCGAGCGGGTCGACCGGCTGGCGATCGGCGTCCAGCAGCAGGTCGAGATCCTGCGCTCGCTGGCCCGGGGCGCCCGGGTGCTCGCGCTGGACGAACCGACCGCGGTGCTGACCGAGCACGAGAAGGCCAACCTGCTCGGCCTGATCCGGCGGCTCGCGGCCGGCGGGACCACGGTCATCCTGGTCTCACACTTCCTCGACGAGGTGCTGTCGGTGGCCGACCGGGTCACCGTGCTGCGCGACGGCGCCCTGGTGCGAACCGGGGCGGCCGCCGAGCAGACCCCCCGGCAGTTGGTGCGGGACATGGTCGGCCGGGAGATCGACGTGCTCTACCCCGATCCCCGGCCGGTGCCCGAGGCGGCGCCGGTCGTGCTGTCGGCCCGCGGGCTCGGCCGCGGTCTCGTGCAGGCCGTCGACCTCGACGTGCGGGCGGGCGAGATCCTCGGTATCGCCGGGCTGGTCGGCAGCGGCCGCACCGAGACCCTGCGGCTGCTGTTCGGGGCCGACCGGGGCGACGGCGTGGTCGAGGTCGACGGCGTCGCGCTGACCCGGCACTCGCCCCGGCGGAGCATGGCGGCCGGCATCGCGCTGGTGCCCGAGTCCCGCAAGGAACAGGGCCTGGTCATGGTGCGCTCGGTGTCGGAGAACGTCGTGCTGTCGTCACTGCCGCAGCGGCGCGTCGGCCCGTTCGTCCGCAAGAACGCCGAGCGCGACGCGGTCGGCACGGTCTCGAAATCGGTGGATATCCGGGCCGCCGACCCGGGCGCCGCGATCGAGACCCTGTCCGGCGGCAACCAGCAGAAGGCCCTCTTCGCGAAGTGGCTTCTGAACAAACCCCGGGTGCTGCTGATCGACGAGCCGACCCGGGGCGTCGACGTGGCCGCCAAGACCCAGATCCACCACCTCATCACCGACCTGGCCGCCGACGGCATGGCGGTGGTGTGCGTGTCGTCGGAGATCGAGGAACTGCTCGCGCTCTCCCACCGCGTGCTCGTGCTGCGGCACGGGCGCCCGGTCGGGGAGTACCCCCGCGGCACCAGCCGAGAGGTCGTGGTCGCGGCCGCCTTCGGCGACCAGGAAGGAGACCGCCCATGAGTGTCGACACCTCACCGCAGCCCACGGCCGCGGTTTCAAGCCCGTCGGCCGTCAAATCAGCGCGCCTGGCCTACCGGCTGCGCGACTACGGCATCGTGGCCGCCGTCGTGGCGATCGTGATCGCCCTGTCGGCCGGCACCGACACGTTCCTGACCAGCTCCAACCTGGTCAACCTGCTCGACCAGATGTCGGTGCTGGGCCTGCTGGCGACCGGCGCGACGGTGTGCATCGTCAGCGGCGTCTTCGACCTGACGGCCAGCGCGTCGCTCGCCCTCTCGGCCATCATCGGCGTCGAGATCGTGCGGCACACCAACGTCGTCGTCGGCTTCGCCGGGGCGGTGCTCGCCGGGGCGCTGCTCGGCCTCATCACCGGCACGGTCGTCGTGCGCAGCGGGGTCAACTCGTTCGTCGGCACGCTCGCCACCAGCCTCGTCTACCGCGGCCTGGCCGTGGTGGTCACCGGCGGGTCGATCATCTATCCGCTCGCCCGGCAGAGCGAAAACTTCGGGATGCTGACCTGGCCGTCGGTGTTCAACCTGACCTCGGCCACCATCGTCTTCGTCGTCGTGGTGGTCGTCATCGCCGTCATCGTCGCGGCGACCACGTTCGGGCGGCGGCTCTACGCGGTCGGCGGCAACATCGAGGCGGCGCGGCTCTCCGGCATCCGGGTCGGGTCGATCCACGTCTCGGCGTTCGTCATCAGCGGCATCTGCTCGGCGCTGGCCGGGCTGATCCTGGCCTCCCGGGCCGGGTCGGCGCAGTCGACGATGGCGACCGGCATGGAGCTGACCGCGATCGCGGCGGCGGTCGTCGGCGGCACCAGCATCCTCGGCGGCGAGGGGGCGATCTGGCGGGGCATCGTCGGCGCGTTCCTGCTGACCCTGATCGGCAACGGCTTCAACCTGCTCGGCTGGGACACGATCTATCAACAGGTGCTCCAGGGCTGCCTGATCCTGTTCGCCGTGACCATGGACCGCTGGCTGCGCCGGCGCTCACGATAGCGGCAGTAGGCTGATGAAATGCCTGCTCACGCCCATGTCGCGAGGTTCGGGGACGTCGCGCACGTCGGGGTGAGCCTGCACCCGGCGCGGGCCTGGTCCGCGGTGGTGCGCGGCACGACGGTGACGCCGGTCGAGCCGGTCGCACCGGCCCGGGCCGACCTGGAGGGCGCGATCGCCGCCGCGGCCGGGGTCGCGACCCGGGTCGCCGGCGGCGCCGACGCGGTCACCGTCGACATCGCGCCGCTGCTGCTGGACACGCTGCTGCACCCGGACGGCGACGTGCCGCCGGTGGCGGTCGTGCGGATCGTCCCGCGGGCCGCCACCGACCCGGTGCTCGCCCGCTCGCCGGCCGAGATCGTCGAGCGGCGCATCGCCCGCCGCTGGACCGTGGCCGGCGGGCACGACCTGCTCGGCAACGAGCTGTGCCCGCTCGACCGTCAGGGGCTGGCCGCGCTCTGCGCCGAGCTGCCGGCGACCGGCATCCGGCACGTCGCCATCGTGGCGGCCGGCTCGCAGGCCCGCCCCGCACACGAGCGCGAGGTGGCCGACGCGATCCTGGCCGCCGTGCCGGGCGCCCGCATCTCGATCGCCAGCGACTACGGCGGCCAGGGGCTGGTCGCCCGCGAGGCGACCGTGGTGCTCGACTGCGCGCTCACCTCGTTCACCGACCGGCTGCTCGACCGCTGCGAGCGCACCCTGTCCCGGCTTCCTGGCGGCCTCCAACTGCGGGTGGCCCGCGGCGACGGCGGCTACAGCACCCCGTCGCGCATCCGGGTCACGCCGGTCGTCGCGTTCGGCGCCACCGAGGCGCTGGAACTGTGCGGCGCGGCCCACCTGGCCGGCCAGCCGGACTGCCGGGTGCTGCTGCCGCACGGCGACCACTGGGTCGCCGGGGAGGTGCGGCACGGGCTCGCGGTCGTACGCCCGGCCGAGCCCGCCGGAATCGGCACCGAACTCGTCGTGCCGACCGCCGTCCTGGCGCCCGAACCGGTGGCCCACCCGGAGGGACTGTCCTACCGCAACGCCGACGTGCCGGTCGTTCGCGCGGCCACCGACCGCTACGTGCTGGCCTGCGTCGGCGCCGCGGTCAGCCGGCCCGCGTCCTGGCTCGACGAGGTCGCGTTCATCGAGTCGGCGGCCCAGCTCGAACGCGTACGCCGCGACGCCGAGGAGCGCGCGACCGCGATGGTGATGGCCAACGGCGCCGCCCCGGGCACCACCCACATCGCCGAGATCTCCACCGTCGCCGTGCCGTACAGCCCGTCCGGGACCGTACGCGTGCGGGTCCGGGTGGCCGGCCTGCCCGACGTCCCCCCGGCGACCCCTCGATGACGACACCCGGCAGCTACGTCGGGGCGATCGCGTCGATCGGCGCGGAGGACGTCCCCGCCCTTTACGAGGGCGCCAAGTTCTATTCGCCGGCGGTCGGCGACGCCAACCGCTCGTCGATCACCTCGTGGCTGGCCGGGCTGCTCGACCGCAACGGCCCGGTGCCGCTGCTGCGGGTCGAGTCGCTGGCCCCGGAAACCCGGTGCGTGTCGGTCTGCGTGCTCGGCTCCGGCTCGGCGATGGCCGACCTGCCCCCGGCCGGCGACGAGTTCGAGGCCGCGGTGCGGCTCATCGAGCGGCTGGAGCAGATCCGGTTCGGGGCGGTCTACCCGCTCGCCGCGGCCACCATCAGCGCGCTGGTCGCCGTCGTCACCGCGGCCCAGCTCGGGGTGCCGCTGCTCGACGCGGACGGGATGGGCCGGGCGTTCGCGCTCATCCACCACACCGCGATGCACCTGGCCGGGGTGTCGCCGACGCCGCTCGCCGCGGTCGGGCCGACCGGCGAGAGCGTGCTGGTCGAGGTGCCGTCGGGGCCGCGCGCCGACCGGATGCTGCGGGCCAACGTCGACACGGTCGGGGGCTGGGCGGCGCTCGCCGCGTACCCGACCACCGCCGGCGTCCTGCGCCGCGCGGCCCTGCCCGGCACAGTCTCGCGGATCGCCAATGTCGGGCGGCTGCTGCTCGAACGCACCGACCCCGATCTGCTGGTGACCCGGCTCGGCGCGATCACCGGCTGCCGGCGGCTGGCCCGCGGGCGGATCGTCGAGCTCGAACACCTGAGCCGCCAGAACGACGTCACGATCCCGGCCCACCCGTCGAGCCTGGTCGTCGACGAGATCGGCGACCTGGAACGGCAGCTGCGGATCGAGCTGCGCAGCGAGATCGTCGCGGTGTTCGCCGACGGCGCCCTGATCGCCGGGGCGCCCGACCTGATGTGCCTGGTCGACGTCTCGCGGGGCACGCTGGCCACGCTGGACAGCCTGGAACCGGGCGACCTGGTCGACGTGCTGGTCACGCCGGCCGACGCGATCTGGTATTCACCGGAGGGGATGCGGATGGTCGGCATGATCTCGCACGGGATTCCGCTCGCACACCCAAGACGCCGATGAGCGGGCGCCCGTCCACGCTGCCGATCACCCTCGGCGAGCTCATGCGCATCCAGCCGCTCTCCGACACCGACGCCCACCTCTTCGACCCGGCCCGCCCGGTCGAGCAGGTCGTGCTGGCCGAGACGTTCGACCGGCTGCGCCGCTGCCCGCCGCACGTGCTGGTCGTGCTGCACGACGAGGCGGCCACCGGCGGCTGGTCGCTGGCCGCCGCGCTGCACCTGGCCTGGGAGCGCAACCTCTCGGCGGTGGTGGTGTCGCGGACGGTCGCCGGCTCCTCCAGCGCCGCCCTCGCCGAGCGCCTGCACATGTCGCTGATCGTCATCGACGCCGACCCGATCGACGTCGCCCTCCAGCTGGCCGGCCAGGTCAGCGCACCGGCGGCGGCCCGCGCGCTGCGCCAGGCCCGGCTGGCCGAGCAACTGGCCGAGCAGACCGGCATCCGGGGCGTGCTCGGCGTGCTCAACCGGGAGCTGCGGCCGGTGTCGGTCGCGCTGGTGCTGGGGGAGATGGTGCTGGCCGGGCAGGCGGCCGCTCTGGTCGACCGCGGGCCGGTCAAACAGGTGGAGATCGCGGTCAGCGCGCCCGGCGAGCGTTCGGCGGCCCGGCTGGTCGCCGCGGTGCCGGTGCCCGGGCTGGCGGTCGACCAGGTGGAGTCGCTGCTCAAGCTGGCGCGGCCGTCGGTGCTGGCGGCCTGGGCGCAGAGCCGGCTCGACGCGGCCGGGCGGGCCGCCCACGAGCAGGCGGCGTTCGAGTTGCTGCGCCACCTGTCCCACTCGCCGCCGGCCGAGCCGGCCGAGATCGAGGTCGAGGTTCCGAGCTGGACCGGGGAGCTGGGCTGGGAGGTCGGTCGCGCTAACCGCACGGTCTGGCTTGCTCCCGTACGCCCGGGGGGCGTCCCGTCCGCCGAGGTCACGCACCTGGTCCGGGCCGCCTGGCAGCGCGGTCACGCCTCCTGGCCGCTGATCGCCGAGGGCGACGGCTGGCTGTCCTGGCACAGCGGCGCCGACCCGGACGACACGAGCGCGCTGCGCCGGGCCCTGGCCGGGTTCCGTGACTCGGCGGCCGCCCACGGACTGGTCGCCGGTGTGGGCCGGGCGCACGACGGCATCGCGGGGCTGATGCGTTCGGTGGCCGAGGCCCGGCTCGCCGCGCACGTGGCCCGGGAGGGTGGTCCGACCACCGTGCAGTGGTTCGACCAGGTCGGCGCGTCGGCCGCGCTGGCCTGGCTGCCGACCACCGAGATCGCCCAGGTCGCGGACCTCTGCCTGGCCGATCTCATGGCGGCCCGCGACCGGGACGCGCTGGTCCAGACCGTGCTCGCGGTGCTCGACTGCGGCGGGTCGCTCAGCCAGGCCTCGGCCCGGCTCGGCGTGCACCGCAACACGGTGCTGGCCCGGCTCACCCGGGCCCGGCAACTCGGCCTGACCTTCGAGGATCCGGGCCAGCGCCTGGCCCTGCACGTGATCTGTTACGCCCTGGCCTCGCTCGAGCCGCTCTCCTCGGCCGGGACCGTCGAGTCCACTCCGTAGCGGGTGCGCGCGGCCTCCGGCGTGACGTTGCGGTCGAGCACGTCGTCGCGTACGTCCTCGGCCGACCGCTCGGTCGAGTCGCCGAACCCACCGCCACCACCGGTGGCGCAGCGAACGACGTCGCCCTTCCTCAGCGACATGCCGTTGATCTTGAGGATGCGGCGCTCGTCGTCGCGGCCCGGGTTGATGACGACCTCGGGGCCGACGGCGTCCTCGCCGCCGAACAGGCCCCAGGCCGGCTGCCGGGACCGCTCGAACCAGAGCGACACCGTCAGGTCGGTCTGCGCCTCGTACTCCCGGATCGTGCCGTTGCCGCCGCGCCACTTCCCGGCGCCGCCGGAGTCCGGCCGGATGCGGTACTCGGTGATCCGCCACGGGTAGCGGGTCTCGTGGACCTCGATCGGGATGTCCTTGAGCGAGCCGTTCACGTTGTTGATCAGCGCGCTCTCGCCGTCCGAGCCGTTCCAGCCGCCCCAGCCGCCGACCGTCGCCTCCAGGCTGACGAACTCGCGGCCGACCCGCGGGTCGGTGCCCGCGGTCAGGATGATCATCGAGTCGCCGTGGCTGGCCCCGGCCACCTGGTCGGGCAGCGCCGGCGCGAGCGCCCGCGCCACCATGTCGATCAGCAGGCCGAGGTGCGAGAAGTACCACTGGCAGGCGGCCGGCGCGACCGCGCCGAGCACCGAGCCCTCCCGCACCTGGGTCGTCATCGACCGGAACGAGCCGCCGTTACCCGGCAGATCCGGGCTGACCAGCAACTTGTAGCCGACCCGCAGGGCCGAGACGGCCTGCGAGACGCCGCAGTTGACCGGGCCGACGGTCTGGTCGGCCGACTCGGTCACGTCGAAGTCGATGCCCTCGCCCTCGACAGTGATCTTCAACCGGATCGGGATCGGGGTGTCGAGGTCGATGCCGTCGTTGTCGAGCACGCCCTCGGCCGTGTAGACGCCGTCCGGGATCTTCGCGATGACCGCGCGTTCGAGCATCTCGGTCTGCCGGAAGATCTCGTCGCGGGCCAGCTCCAGGGTGCTCAGGCCGAACCGGCGCACGATCTCCTGCAGCCGCCGCTCGCCCATCTGGATGCAGGCCATCATGGCGTGCATGTCGCCGCTCGTCGGGTACGGGAACCGGACGTTGGTCGCGATCGTGTCGGTGACCGCGAACACCTCGGTGCCGCCCGAGACCAGCTTCTGCGGGCCGAGCCGCAGGCCCTCCTGGAAGATCGTCACCGAGTCCATCGAGCCGCCCGGGTCCTTCGACCCGACGTCGATCCAGTGCGCCCGCGACGCGGTGAAACCGACCAGGGTCTGGTCGACGAAGACCGGCCCGAAGATCGTCACGTCGTTGAGGTGGGTGCCGCCGAGATAGCTGTCGTTGAGGATCCACACGTCGCCCGGCTGCCACACCTCCCGGCCGAACCGCTGCTCGGTGGCGAGCGTGCAGGTCTCCAGGTTGCCGAGGAAGATCGGCAGGCCGGCCGACTGGCCCAGCACCTGGTGGTCGGCGTCGAGCAGGGCCACCACACAGTCGCCGCACTCGTAGATGATCGGGGTGTACGCCGAGCGGATCAGCGTGGCGTTCATGTCGTCGGCGGCCGAGTTGAGCGCGTTCCGGATGATCTCGACGGTTACCGGATCGATTGCGGTCACAGCGTTTCCTTCCCACGGATGACCAGGGAGCCGATCTCGTCCACGCGGACCGCGTAGCCGGGCGGGACCACGGCGGTGGCGGTGTCCTCGACCACGACCGCCGGACCGTCGAAGGTGTGCCCGACGAACAGGTCGTCGCGGCGTACCACCACGGTGTCCCGGCCCTCGCCGTCGAAGACGACCGTGCGGATCTCGTGCGGGAAATCCGGCTTCTCGGCGGCCGGCCACTTCTGCGGCTCGGGGCGGCCCAGGTCGCCGAACGCGGCCGTCCGCAGGGTCACGAACTCGATCGGCGCGCCCAGGTTGGCGTGGCCGTACCGGGTCTTGTGCAGATCGGCGAACCGCCGCCCGATCGTGTCGATGAAATCCTCTTCCCGGGGCTCGCCGGCGCCGGTCAGCGGGACGGTGAGCGTGTATTCCTGCGCCTCGTAGCGGATGTCGACCGAGTGGCTCGCGTGCCGGGCGCCGCTCTCGACGCCCTCGTGGCTCAGCGCGGCGATGCCGTCCCGCTCCATCCGGATCAGCTGGGCGGCCATGTCGGCGCCGTCGAGGTCCTGGTCGAGGAAGAAGTACGGCTCGGTGTAGTCCTGCCGGATCTGGGTCTGCAGCATGCCCCAGGCCGAGAACGCGCCCGGGAACCGCGGCACCACGGTCTCGGCGATGCCGAGCTCGCGGGCCAGGAAGACCGCGTGCATCGGCCCGGCGCCGCCGAACGCCACCAGGGCGGAATCGCGCGGCTCGATGCCGCGGGAGACCGTGATCGTACGGATCGCCTGAGCCATCTTCGAGTTCGCGACGTCGCAGATGCCCTCGGCCATCGCGGTCGTCGTCATCCCGAACACCTCGGCCAGAGCGTCCACGGCCTTGCCCGCTTCGCCCTCGTCCAGCGTCATCTGGCCGCCGGCGAAGCCGTTCGGGTCGATCCGGCCCAGCACCAGGTTGGCGTCGGTGACGGTCGGCTCGGTGCCGCCCCGGCCGTAGCAGGCCGGACCCGGCCGCGCACCGGCCGAGCGCGGGCCGACCCGCAGGCCACCGGCCTCGGCCCAGGCGACCGAGCCGCCACCCGCGCCGACGGTGTGGATGTTGACCACGCTCATCAGCATCGGCAGGCCCTCGAGCTGGGCCTCGGCGCTCACGTCCGGCTCGCCGTCAACGATCAGCGAGACGTCGAAGCTCGTTCCGCCCATGTCGATGCCGATCAGGTGCGGGCGGCCGGTCTGCCGGGACAGCTCGGCCCCGGCGATCGCGCCGCCGACCGGGCCCGACAGCAGCGTCTGCAGCGGGCGCCGGCGGGCCGACTCGGCGGTCAGGATGCCGCCCGAGGACTGCATGACGTGCAGGGGCACGCGCAGGCTGCGGTCCTTGAGGCGTGCTTCCAGGTCGAGCAGGTACTTGCGGACGATCGGGCCGGTGTACGCCTCGACCACGGCCGAGCTCGTACGCTCGTATTCGCGCCACTCCTTGGCCGCTTCGTGGGAGAGGCTCACCGTGACGTCGTCTATTTCTTCGAGCAGGATCTCGCGGGTGCGCAGCTCGTGGGCGGGGTTCTTGTAGCTGAAGAGGAAGGCCACGGCGATGCTCTTCAGGCCGTCTTGGCGCGCCTTTTCGGCCGCCTTCCGCACCGCGTCCTCATCCAGCGGGATCAGCTCGGAGCCGTCGGCGGCGATCCGGCCGCCGATGCCGAGGACGTCCCGGCGCGGCACCAGCGGCGTCGGCTTGCGGTAGTGCAGGTCGTAGAGCCGGGTCCGCGGGCCCCGGGCGATGTGGTAGCTGTCCTCGACCCCGGCCGTGCCCAGCAGCAGCACCGGAACCCCGCGCCGTTCCAGGAACGCGTTGAGCCCCTGCGTCGTGCCGTGCACCAGGAAGTCGATCCCGGCCGGCTCGTCCACCACCGCGTCCAGCCCGGCCAGCACGCCCTCGCTGAGATCGCCCGGCGTGGTCGAGGCCTTGGTCGCCGCGAACGTCCCGGTCTCCTGGTCGTACGTGACGACGTCGGTGAACGTGCCACCGATGTCCATCGCGACTCGGTACCGCCCCATGTGCTGTCCCCTCGCTGTATGGCCCTCGCGGTCGTCTCCGGTTCGTGCAAGCTAGGTCCCGCCGCTTTCGATTCGGTGTGCGCGGGGCATAGCGGCCGGGCGGTGGTGCGTGCCCGGCGCACGATCTCCCGCCGGGGCGGTCGCCCAGACTGCGGGACATGAGCAGCGGACGGGACCGGGTCGCCGAGATCGAGGCGGCCATCGATGCGGTGGTCAACGGGGCGGGGGCGGTGACCGCGGGTTCGGCGGCGCGGCGGGTCAAGTTCGAGACCACGGTGGCTGCTCCGGACGGCGGGTGGATGCCGTTCACCGGTGCGCTCGGGTCGACGGCGGTCGACGGGGCGACGCTCCGGGTCGGGCTCGGTGACGCTCCGACGGTCGAGGACGCGCGGCGGGCCGCGGCCGGGGCGAGTGCGTTCCTGCCGGACGAACCGGTGCTGGTGGAAACGCCGGTATTCGTCGGGGCGGTGGTGGATGGTCTTTCCTCCGTGCGGTCGGGGACTCCCCTTCGCGTACAAAAGGAAAGCCTGGCCGACGCGGAGCGTGGGCGAATCGCCTCGGATGTCGCCCGCCTGGCCGGTCTTCTGGTTTCGGCCCCGGCGAATCTGCTCACGCCGGCGGCAGCGGCCGGATGGGCGCGGCGAATTGCCGCCTCGGCCGGGCTGGAATGCTCGGTCCTCGGGCCTTCGGAGGTGGTTTCCCAGGGTTTCGGGGCGCTGGCGGCGATCGGTGGCGGGTCTTCCAACGGGCCGCACCTGGTCTCGTTGTCGTTCGGCGGAACCGGGCCCGAGATCGGCCTGGTCGGGAAAGGCATCACCTTCGACAGCGGTGGGCTGTCGCTGAAATCACCGGCCGCTATGCAGTCGATGCGGCTCGATGTCGCCGGGGCGGCGACCGTGCTGGCGGTAATGGCCGGGCTGCGCCGGGCCGGATGTTCGGTGCCCGTGCGGGCCGTGCTGCCGTTCGCGGAGAACCTGCCCGGACCAGGGGCGGCGCGACCGGGTGACGTGGTGACGGCGTGGAACGGCACCGAGATCCAGATCATGGACACCGATTTCGAGGGGCGGGTCGTGCTGGCCGACGCCCTCGCTCTGGCCGCGTCTTTCCAGCCTCGTCTGCTGGTCGACCTGGCGACGCTGACCTATCAGGCCGAAATTGCCCTGGGCCCGTCGATCGCCGCCGTTTTCGGCCGTTCCTCGTCGGCCGTCTCCGCGTTTCTGGACGCCGGAGCCCGCGCCGGTGAGCCGCTCTGGCAACTGCCCTACGACGAGCGTTATCTCGACCAGGTCCGCACTTCGTCGGGCGTGCGTAACCACCCGCTGCACGATTCGGGCCGGGCGATCACGGCCGCGCTTTTCCTGGGCGAGTTCGTGCCCCGCGATATTCCGTGGGTGCATTGCGACATGACAGGCCCGGCCTGGTCCGGCGACACCTCGGGGGACAACGCCACCGGATTCGGGGCCCGCACCCTGCTCGAACTGCTGACACCCGTCAGGCAGACTGGATGACGTGTCCGCGCATCGCAATCTGCCCGAAGCCGACGTCCTCGCCCGCGGACTGACCGCGTTCGCCGAGCTGGGATACGACGCGACCTCGGTGCGCGAGTTGGCCAAGCGGCTCGACGTCAGCCACAACTACATCAACGACAGGTTCACCTCGAAGGCCGGCTTCTGGCGGGCCGTGGTCGAGGCGGCGATGCGGCCCCGCATGGGCGGTCTCGGGCTGCTCGCCGCCGACGACTCCCGCACCGACGCGGAGCGCCTGCGGGACATCGTCACGAGCTTCTACGAGGGCGTCATCGACCTGCGCGACGTCAACCGGATCATCGCCGACGAGTCGTCCCGCGACACCGAACGCCTCGACTATCTGGTCGCGGAGTTCATCGGCCCGGTCTTCGCCTCGTGGCGCCCGGTCCTGTCGCGGCTGCTGCCCGGCGTGCCCCCGGAGACCGCGTTCTTCGCCATCACCGGCCCGGCGCTCGCGCTGGCCCACGGGCCGCTGGCCCGGCGTCTGGCCGGCGCGGAACCGGCCGCCGGCCGGGCCTCGGACCTGGCCCGGCTGGTGCTCGACGGGCTGCTGCCGCGCGACGCTTCCTGAACCGGTTCAGGTCACCGGGCGGCGGGGGAGTGCCGGCCCGAATGCCCGTCGAACAGGCGGCAGTCCTCCGGGCACCAGGTGTACGGGTTGATCTCGGACGCGCTGAGCGTCCACTGGATCCACCACATCTTCGTGTCGACCTGCTGGCCGAGCGCGGCGTGCGAGCCTTCATGGCCGCGTTCGAGCTCGCAGCCCAGCTCGGACTGCACGCTCGGCGCGCTCGCCGGAAGCGCGTCGAAGAAGGCCAGCTGCGCCGCGTCGAGCGTGATGCGGGCCGGGCAGATCGACAGATCCTCGCTATCAATCGACATGCCTCCATTAGTTCCCGCCCGGCGCCCCCGCACACCCCTCAACTGAACCGGTTTTTCTCGAACCGGCCGTCTCCTTCATCCCGAGCGGTCGCCCCGTGAGCCTCAGTCGCAGGCGAGGACCAGCGCTTCGAGCGTTCTCGGTGAGCGGGCGCGCAGCTGCATCAGGTAGACACCGAGGGCGAGCTCGACCAGGTCGGCGGCGAGGCGCGGGTCGCCGACCAGCTGGGCCGCGACGAGCGCGGGAACGCGGATCGACGCCGCCACCGGCGCGGTGAGTGGCGCCTCACGGGTCAGGACGGGTATCGCGGCGGTGGCGATGGCTTCGAGTACGCCCTGCTGAGCCGTCCCCGCTCGCGGAAGGCGGGCTACCCGGGCGGCGAGACCGTACAGGTTGATTCGCATGTGATCGATGCGCCCGGGAAGGAGTGACCGGACGACGGCCGCCGCGGGATCGACGCCCGGATCGTGTACCTCGGGCAGGGCGAGGTCCGGGCCGATCGACGCCAGGGTCCGGTCCACCGGTGAGTCCATGCCCGCGGTCTCCGGCTTCGACCCGAGCAGAGCGCGCACCTGCTCGACGCGGTCCTTGATCGCCTTGAGCAGCAGGTCGAGTTCCCGGTCCCCGTGAATGTCGTTGCGTACCGTGCGCTCAGCCCGGTCGAGTGCCGCGGCGGCCCTTCTGGCCGCCCCGGCCCGCTCGGTCATCAGGCGCACCACCGCGATCAGCGAGTCGAGGGTCCGCAGCAGGACGCGAGCCTCGTTGAGGTGGATCGCCACCGTCCGGCGGAGGTCGGCTATCCGGGCGGCCTCGACCGGGTCGTCGACCATCCGGGCGCCGGCCCTCAGCTGCACGCCGGTGCTGCGGGTGGCCGAGGTTCGCGACATCTTCCTCGACGTCGACTTGATCGTGCCCGCCAGCGCCTCCGTGAGCTGTTCGAACACCCCGGTGAACAGCACCGAGCCGTGAAGGTCGGCGCCGATGGCCTCCGCCGCCCGGTCGGCCTGGAGCGTCGCGGCCCGGCCGTTCGGCCACCACACCCGGGGTGCCCGGCCGCCGGCCGCCCACGCGGGCCCGCCCGGTCCGAGGCCGGCCGCTTCCAGCTCGTCGAGTTCGGCAGCCTCGGGCAGGCGGAACGTGAGCCCGCCGGACCCGCGTGGGGTGGCCGCGACCAGCGCGTTGACCCAGGCGACGAACTTCACGGCGTCGCCGCTCCACATGCCGCGGGCGGCGGCCTCCGCGCCGCCGAGGTTCCAGCCGTCCGGTGCCGGCGTGCCGGTCGCCGAGAGAAAGAGCTGATACAGGGCGTCGGGCACGGACGTCGAGGCGACCCGGCGGCCGTCCGTGGTCACGGTCATGCCGCGAAGTTGCCGTCCGATCAGGACATCGGCGGCGACCCGGCGGGCGACGGCGCCGGCCTCCGGCCGCAGAGCGAGATCGAGGAAGTCGTTCAGACGGGCGAGGACCGCGGGTGAGACCCGGCCGCCGGAACCCGCGATCTCGAACGCCAGCGAGAGGGCGTTCTCGGTGCCCTTGCGCAGCGCGGCGAGCACGATCGGGTCGGCGTCGTTGTCGGCGGCGTACAGCACCGTGGTCTCCCGCCACCAGGGGTCGTCGACGACCTCCGCGAGGAAGGTCCAGCGGTCCGTGTCGGCGACGCAGCGGGCGGCCAGGTACTCCTGGAAGGTCTGGTGGACGAACGCGTACTCGTCCTGGCGAGTTTCCTGGAGCAGCCCGGCGTCCTTCATGTCGGCGACGAACCGTTCGGGCGCGCTCGCCCCGAGCCACGGCCGCAGCGTGTCGAGCAGCTGGCGGCGGGAGAAGTCCTGGCGCCGGGTCCGCATCCAGTCGAACGCGAGGAGGGACAGCACCGCGAGCCGCCGCGGACCGGGCGGGTCGAGGCGGCGGCCCTTGTCCTCGTCGCGCTGCCAGAGCATGACGTCGCACACCTCGCGGTACAGATCGGCGCGGCTGTCCGGCAGCCGCCCCCGGCCGTACCGGTGCACGTTGGCGATCATCGTGAGCAGGAGCGGGTTGACGCGCAGGTCGTGCAGGCCGGGGACGGTCGCGGTCTGCCGGAGCAAATGGTCGGCGGCGGCCGTCGCGCGGTCCTCGGCGCCGGCGGGATCCTCGCTCTCGCGTAGCTCGGCCTCGCGAAACCAGCCGCGTACGAACGTGGCCACCTGCTCCGGAGTGAACGGCAGAACCTGGACCGTCGTCGCCCGGTCGAACCCGTTCCGATAGCCGTGCGGCCGGGACGTGACCACGAACTCGTTGCCGGGGTGCAGGGAGATCTGTGCGTCCACCCAGGTCATGACCGCGCGCCGTTCCTCATCGCCGGCCACCTCGTCCAAGCCGTCCAACAGCACGATGCACTTTCCGGCCCGCAGCCGGCTCTCCCACCATCCGGCGGGTTCGGTGCCGACCTGGGCCGGCACGGACGCCCGGATCACGGCGGCCAGGCCGGCCGAGGGGTCGGCCGCTATCTTCGGCGCCTGCTCGCGGAACTGCAACAGCACCGGGACCGGGCGCTCACGATGCGCGTACGTCTTGGTGATGCGCCGGGCCACATGGCTCAGCAGCGTGGTCTTTCCGCTGCCCGGAGGGCCGAGCACGACCAGGATGGCCGGGTCGCGGCGGCCGAGGAACTCCCAGATCTGGCGGCGCCGGGTGTCGTGGGCGTCGGCCCGCGAGACCACCCCGGTCGGCACCTGGCCCGGCGATCGGGGCGTGAGGGCGAGGTCGACGAACACGTCGTCCAGCTCCGGGCTGAACGGGCCGAACGTGTTCAGGCCACGCCGCGGCATGCTGCTGTGGGACTGCAGAATCCAGTCGCGGTAGCTGCGGGCGTACGGGGAGAAGCGGCGCTCGGCGGCCGCCCAGAGCGATCTGCCCCGGGTGTCGAGGGCCTCGCTGACCGGGGCCCCGAGCAGGCGCCACACCAGCGCCGCGACGCCGGCCACGACGAGCCATGTCGCGGCGAAGAGCAGGGCCACGACCGGTCGCTTCGTGACGATGCCTTGCCAGGTGGCGACGGCCGGGGCGAGAACGATCGCGAGCAGGCCCAGCACGACCTTCCACGCCCGGCCCATGCCCCACCTGCCTACCCTGTGTGAGACCTCAGGGGCGTAGGGTATCCCGTCCGGCGGCCGGTTCGCTCTCGCCGGCCGCGTCGGGGATACTCGGGCCCCATGACGAACGCACTGCGGTCGCTGCGGTGGACCACGGGTTTCGCCCTGGCCTTCTTCGGGATCCTGCCGATGGTGATGGTGAGCCTGCTGGTCGCGCGGGGAAACACCCCCGGCCGGGTGGGCCTCCTGCTGATCGGGGGCATTCCGCTGGTCGCCGCGGCACTCCTGATTGCCGTACGCGGCATGGTCGACCCCGACGTGGAGCGGGCGTCCCGCCGGTTGCATCTGAGCATGGCGCTGGTCGCCGGGGCCGACGTGCTGGTGCTGGGCGGCAACGCGCTGATCCGGATGGGTTCTTCCTGAGCCGTGGGGGGGGCGCGCGCCGGCGCCCCCGCCCGCGCCGCCGGAGGGGCGGGGGCGGGACCCCGCCGG
>NZ_JBFBAD010000040.1:0-33824 GCF_040682075.1 Actinoplanes sp. NPDC051411
CAGGTTCTATCTGGTTAAACTCTCCGACGGGCCCCTGGCGGGCGACTATACCCTGCAGGTTTACGCTTCGGGGCTTTAGACGACGCTTACCTCGGGGCCGGCCCCCCCTCATCGGGGGGGCCCGGCACCGCTTTTTTGATTAGCCGGAACGGCTCGCCTCTTCGACCTCGGCGAGTTGGCGATCATCGGACCGGCCATCCTCCACGGTATTTATTCGCGTCGCTGAAAAGGCTGAGTTCGCCTTTGCCCCATTGCTTTGCTTAATAGCGTTGTTAGCCTCGGAGAAACCGGCGGGAATCACCGCCGGAAGCACGACCGCGCCCGGGGGAAATATGGAATTCGCACGCCGTCGCCGGGTCGAGACCAATCTGGATCCCCGGGCGGCCACCGGGAACCGGCAGTCGCCGGGCATCGGGCAGCGTCTCCGCAAGCCGCGGCACGCCGGGCTCTTCGAGGCGGTGCACCGGCTCGACGCGGGGCTCGACGCCGGCATGCGGGCCCAGCTGGCCGAATGGATCCGGGCCGAATATCAGAGCGAGTTCGGTGACGTGCCGCTCGGCATGTTCGCGCTCTGCCATCTCGGCCCGCCCTACATCGACCACCGGCTCGACCTGTGGCAGTCCATCGTGGAGCACTACGCCCCGGCCGACGCCGTGCCGGAACCGTTCAACCAGGCCCGCATGCTCGTGCGCACCGGCGCGTACGACTTCGTCGAGGTCTATGCCAGCGGAGAGCTCCGGCCGGTCCTCAAGGACGGCTCGGTCGTCGCGTGAAAGGTCTGTTTTCCCATGGGTGAAATCGACTACCAGAGGCTCAAGAGCAGGATCGACGAGGTGGGCGCCGTCGCCCTGCGGCTGGAACAGGGCGTCGGCCAGGTCGGACTGCAGGTCGCCCACGTCGGGCAGCAGAACCAGGAAACCATGAGCCGGCTCGACGCGCTGGCCCGCGAGATCGCCGCGTTCCGGCTGGAGAACGAGCGCGCCGGCAACGTGCAGCGCGCCACCACCGAGATCGTCGGGGTCAAGGCCGAGCTCGAACACCAGTACGGCCACTACAACAAGGTCCGCCGGGTCGCCCTCGGCATCCTCGAGGGCTTCGACCAGGGCCTCATCTCCGAGAACCAGGTACGCGGCGTCAGCGAGACGCTGGTCATGGAGACCCCGGGCTACTGGCTCGCCCCGGTGCTGGTCGCCATGCGCGCCTGGTGGTCCGACGACCCGGCGACCTGCGAACGGGCGCTCCACGAGGCGATCAGGCGGTCACCGCGCCACACCGCCCTGTTCATGGCCCTCCTGCTGCGCCGCCAGGGCCGGGCCGAAAGCTCGCTGCGCTGGCTGCGGCACTACCTGGCCGCGCTCGATCCGGCCGCGCTGGGCCGAGAGTTCGCGATGGTGCTGGAGTCGGTGTCGCAGGGGGCGTTCGGGCCGGCCGGCGTGCGCATGATCGCCGAGCGGCTCGACATCTGGCGCGAACACCTGCTGCACGACGAGAACGCCCAGACGGCCCAGGTCGGCCGCTGGCGTCAGGAGCTGGAGCGCTACGTCGGCCCGTCGTCGGCGACCCGCTTCCCGCGGCTGGCCGCGGTGTCGCCGCAGTGGCCGCTGATGGACACCGCACTCGGCCGGGCCGACGCGCACGACCGGCTGATCGCGACCTACTCGGCCATGACCGCCGAGGAGATCACCGCGCCGGACCGGCTCGAGGACCAGGTCGACGACATCCTCGACGGCCTGGTCCGCGGCTACGACGACGAGGAACTCCCGCTGCGGCGCCAGCACGCCGAATACCAGGCGATCGTCGAGCACAACGGCGACACGGCCGCGGCCAAGCGGGCCCTCCAGACCGACCTGCTGGCCCTCGACAAGACGCTCGACTACCTGACCATCCAGTCCGAGGCGGCGCTCAACCCGGGCAAGCTCGGCGTCAGCCGGGCCACCCAGCGGACCGCGGTCTCCTCCTGCCACGACTGGTTCGCCCGCGCCCACGCCGCCTACAGCGCGGAATACCGGGCCGCGCTGCCGACCAACGTCGAGGCCGTCTTCGAGGGCAGCCATCAGGCGGCCGGGCGGGTGTTCCAGCTGCCCCGCTGGACCGGCTCGTTCACCGAGCCGATGGAGGCTCTCGAGGCGTCGCTCAACCTGCACTGGAACCGGGCCGCCCAGCCGTTCATCGATTCGCTGGCCTACAAGTGGGGCACCAACCTGATCGGCCCGATCGCACTCGCCGTGATCGGCACGATCTGCGGCGCCGCCGTGTCACCGGTGCTGATCATCTTCGTTCTGCTCGCGGCCGGTGTCTGGGGCGCGGTGCTCTACTCGCAGTCGCTGGCCGCCGCCAAACGCCAGGACGAGGTACGCGCGCTGCTCGAGCAGGCCAAGCAGGACTCGCTGGAGCAACTGCGCGCGGCCGGGGCCGAGGTGGTCGACTGGACGAGCGCCTTCCAACAGGCCGACCGGCGGGAACCCGCCGTACGCGAGCTGATCGCCGACCTCGCGACCGCGGGGAGCACCGCCACACCGTACGAGCGGCGCGTCGTCGGAGACGGCGCCCAGGTGGGAGCCTGAGATGACCTCGCCGATCCCGTCCCCGTCCCTTTCCTCGTCTCCTTCCGCGCCGTCGGACGACGTGCCCTGGGCGACGCGCAAGGCACCCGCCCAGCCGGCCACCGCGCGTAACCGGCAACAGGTGCCCGACCTCCCGTCCTGGGATCCGCTGCCGCCCGGTGAGATCTTCGTCCGCCGGCACGCGAGGGACTGACCGTCGTGTGGGTCACCGGCGGGGCGTACCAGGCCTGGACCGACTTCCTCGACCGCTGGGCGGCCGGGGAACCGGTCGACCCGGCCCACCTGCCCCCGCTCGTGCCGGAAGGCTTCGACGGCGACACGTGGGCACGCCTCGGCACCCGGATCAGCGAGGCGCTCGACCGCCGGCTGGTCACCTGGTCGGAGACGCTGGCCCGGGAGCTCGGCGGCGCCCGCGACGAGTTCGCCGCCGGCCACGCGCTCAACCAGGCCCGCAAAGGGCTCGCACCGATCCGGGCCCTCGCCGCGACCCCGGCCATGCCCTCCGAGTTGCGGCGGCAGCTGGCCCCGCTGATCGACGGCCAGGTCGGCCAGGTGCAGGAACAGCTCGAGGAGTCGATCAACCGGATGCGCCGGGCCGGCCGCCCGTCGACCACGGTCGAGGCCCGCCTCCGCACCATCCGTGACAACCCGCTGACCGTCGCCGCCACCCCCGGACCGGCCTGGGACGCGTCACCCGTCGACCGGCCGCGCCGACGCGTGCACTTCGAGTGAGGACCAGCCATGTCAAACTACGCCGAGTCCCTCAAGGACCTCGACAGCTACATCTCCGCCCGGGTCCCGATCATCGGGGTGCACAGCATCGAACAGATCCGCGCCCTGCGCATGGTCAAACAGGCCGCGTCAAGCCCCCGCCGGGCCAGCCTGCCGTTCTGGGTCTACACCCGGGCGACCGGCCTGCGTGACCTGCGCACCAACGCGCCGGCCCAGGAAGACCGCTCGCTCACCGGCGCGATGGACTTCGCGGCCCAGCAGTTCGGCAGCCGCGCCCAGGCCACCGTCGTGTTCGTCGACCCCGAAGACCTCAGCGACGACAACACGGCCAGCCGGCACGTCGCCGAACTGGCCCGGCTCGCCGACGCCAACTCGGGCAGCGTCGTCATCATCACCGACACCCCGCTCTGGAGCGGCCTCGAACGGCTCGGCATGAGCGTCGCCCTCGACCTGCCCGACGCCGGCGAGATGTACGAGGTGATCGTCGAATTCCTCCGGGACCACCACGGCGTCGTCCCGATCGCGTGGACCGACCAGGACGCCCGGCGCGCGGCCGAATTCCTGGTCGGGATCCCCGAAGGTACGGCGATCAACGTGATGGCCACCCTGGTCGCCAAGGGCTCGGTGGAAAAAGACGACGTCGAACGGCTGGCCGAGTTCAAGGACAAGCACTTCGGATCGCTGGCCGGCCTCGAACGGGTCAAACTTCTGCCGGCCGACAACCAGGTCGGAGGCCTGACCAGCCTGCGGGACTGGCTCGGCCGCAAACGCCAGATCATGTCGGCCGACCTGCGCGGCACCGAACTGCGGCCACCCCGGGGCGTCCTGCTGGTCGGCGTGCCCGGCTGCGGCAAATCCCTGTCGGCCAAGGCGATCGCGGCCGAATGGCGGCTGCCCCTCTACCGGCTCGACCTCGGCGCGATCATGGGCGCGTACGTCGGCCAGTCCGAAGGACGACTCCGCGAGGCCCTCGACACGGCCGACCGGGTCGCGCCCTGCGTGCTCTGGATCGACGAGATCGAGAAAGGCCTGGCCGGCCAGAACGACAGCACCGGCGTGAGCCGCCGGCTGGTCGGGCAGTTCCTGTTCTGGCTGCAGGAGTCCCGCCACCGCGTCTTCGTGGTCGCGACCAGCAACGACGTGCGCTCGCTCCCACCGGAACTGCTCCGTAAAGGCCGCTTCGACGAACTCTTCTTCGTCGACCTGCCCGACGCCGGCGACCGGCAGGAGATCATCGGCATGTACTACCGTCGCTACGTACGCCAGGAGCCCGCGGCCGAACTGGTGGACAAGCTGATCGGCCTGTCCGAGGGCTTCGCCGGATCCGACATCGAGGCGGCCCTGCACGAGGCGGGCGAGTTCGTCTTCCTGCACGGGCCAGAGTCGCTGCGGCCGGAGATCGTGCTCGACATCTTCGCCAACACGTACCCGCTGAGCCGCACCAACCCGGAACAGATCGAGGAGATCCGGGCCTGGGGCCGGGACCGGGCGATCCCGGCCGGCCGGCCGGCGGTCACACCGGGCGCCGGTACGGGACCGAGCCACGGCCGCCGCGTCATGGTCTTCGGAGACTGATCCCGATGACCGACCGCGACCACCCCACCGGCGTCTGGGACATCTCCTCCCTGACCGCCGCCACCGCCCCCTCCACCCCGCCGCAGTCCACCCCGTCGCCGTCGCCGGAGTCGTCGGAGCCTGGGCCGTCGTCTTCGTCTTCACCGTCGGGGCCCTCTTCGCCGTCCGCCCCGCCGTCTTCGCCGTCGCTGTCGCCGTCGGGGCCGGGCCCGTCACCTTCGCCGTCGCCGTCGCCGCCGTCGCCGTCGTTTTCGCCGCCGTTGCCGTCGTCTTCCCCTTTGCCGTCGTCCCCGCTGTCGCCGCCTGATACTTCGGCCGCGACCGAGCTGCTGGCTGCCGCGATCGAATTCGGGGGAGCGCGCCCGGCGGCCGGGCGCGGCCGCCTCCTCATCGTGGCCGGGGCGGTCGTCGCGCTACTCGTCGCGGCCGGCGGAGTGGGCATAGCGCTGCGCGACCGTCCCGCGCCGCCGCAGAACACCGGCAGTCAGGCGGCGAACGACCAGCCCGGCGTCCCGGCGATCGTCGACACCACGACCGACCCGGTCACGCCCGATCCCATCACGCCCGACCCGACCACACCCGACCCGACAACTCCGGATCCGACCACTCCCGACCCGGAGGCCGACGCTCTCGCCTCGCTGGAGCAGACCTACGAGCAGGACCGGGACACGGTCACCTTCAACGGCCAGTACGCCGCCCAGATCGCCTCGAAGTATCCCGGCATCGTCGACAAGCTGCAGACCGCCGCCGACGGTACCCACACTTTCCAGGCAACCGACATCCTGGCCGAATACCAGCAGCTCAGCACCGTCCACGGCAGCTCCGACCATCCGGTGGTCCTGCTCAAGAGCACCGACTACGGCAAGCGCCAGCGCCTGGACGGCCACTTCCTCTGGGTGACCTTCGCACTCGGCGACTTCCCCGACGCGAAGTCGGTCCACAGCTGGTGCGACGCCCAGTTCGCGTCCCTGTCCACCACCGAGCGCGACAACCAGTGCGCCGTCCGTCGGCTGGAACCGGGCCAATGACCACCGAACCCCCACCCTGGGCCCGCCCCCGCTCACCCGCCGGGCAACCTTCCTCTCCGCCCAGCGAGCAACCACCGTGGTCGCACCCCGCCGACGCCCACCCAAGAACCCCGCGCCGCGCAGTAGACAGCCCTCCGGACGCTCCCGCAGACCCGCCTGCCGGCCCCGACTCACCCACCACCGACAGCCCCGCCGCCCCTCCGGCCCGCCGTGGCCGTTCCGCCGACCCTTCGGCCGGGCGTGGCCGTTCCGCCGATGCTCCGGGTCGGCGTGGTCGTACCGCTGACCCTTCGGGCGGCCGTGCCCAGCCGGCCGAACCGCCGGCCGGGCCGCCACCCGGCCGGCGTCCACCGCCGATGCCCGGCCCCGCCCCGGACCCCGCCGGCGCGACCCGCCTTCCCGGCCCGCTGACCGGTGTCATCGCCGGTCCGGTGCAGAGCAGTGCGGTCCCGGCCACCGCTCACACGATGCCCGGTCTGGTCGCGGTCGTCATCGCCGCCGTGATCGCACTGGCCGCCGTAGCCGGCCGGGCCCTCGCCGGCGGCCTGCCCCAACCGCTGCTGATAGCCGGGCTTCTCGCCCCACCGCTCCTCGTCGCGGCAGTCGCCGTCGCGGCCCGGGCCGGCGGCGGCGCCGGTTCGACCCGCCGGTTCACGCTCAGGCCGGCGACCGGTCCGGCCACCCACCACACGCTGCGCGTCGCCCCTTCCG
The DNA here is from genome assembly GCF_040682075.1 of Actinoplanes sp. NPDC051411. Classification (NCBI taxonomy): domain Bacteria; kingdom Bacillati; phylum Actinomycetota; class Actinomycetes; order Micromonosporales; family Micromonosporaceae; genus Actinoplanes; species Actinoplanes sp. NPDC051411. The sequence continues at coordinate 6,611 of NZ_JBFBAD010000040.1, forward strand.
CCGACGCCCTCAGCCAGGGCGACCTCGTACGCCTGGTGCCCGGCCGCCGTGGCCCCCGCGCCGTCGAAGTCCTGACCACCTTGAACGGCCCGGTGATCCGCCGGGTGGCCGCGGCCCCGGCCGTGCCGCCGGCCCAGCTGGCCGGCCTGACCGTAGCCGCAGCGCTGCTGGCCGCCGCCGCACTGCTCCTCCTCGGCCACTTCTGACCGGCCCGAGGCCTGCGCGAAGTGTGCCCGGCAGTGGGACCTCGACCGGCCGCGACGCTATTCGACGGGGACCGAGGACGCCCGCCGCGCCTCCGCCACGTCCGCCATCAGATCGTCCCAGTCCGGGTCGGCCCTCAGCGCCGGCAGCGTGACCTGTCCCGACGATCGGGCCGCACTGTATTCCCACCAGGCCGCCACCCGGACCGGCCAGAGGCCCATGCGCACCGCGCCGGCCAGGAAGCACCGGTGGGCGAGCAGTGTGGCCGCCAGAATGTCGGGGTCGAGCGCCGCGCCCGGGGTGTCGATCGTGCGGCCGAGCGCCCGCACGTCGCGGTGCATCTCGGAGTAGGCGATCAGGTTGGGCATCGCCGGCACCTGCAGGTCGGCGCCGGGGACGACCATGCTGTCGGCGTAGGCCGGGGTGAACACGAAGTCGTCGACCGTGACGATCAGCGGCAGGATTTCGCGGCCTCGGCGTACGTCGAGTTGGACGGCCGGCGCCCCGGTGGGAACGAAGACGTTTTCGGCCGCCGTGACGTCGCCCGGGTCGAGTGAGGCGGTGTCGCCCAGGGCGGGGACGTGCACGTGCAGCGCTCCTCGCTTGACCGACACCTCGGCGCCGGGAATCTCGGACAGCGCGTCGGTCAGCTCGAATACGTGCACGCTCCTGTTATACGCCCCCGTTAAGACGCTTCTAAAGATCGCTTGTTAACCGAACGTTTCTGGGTCATTGCGGTGGGAGCGCTCCCATGCCATGCTGTTGCCAAGCCGGGTAGCGATGCCCCTCGATGCGCTAGCCGGCCGGATCCCCTCGGCGCTCATCCGCGCCTCCGCATGTCTCGAGGAGCCACCACATGAGACCTGTCCTCATCCGCGGATTGACCGCGGCCGCCGCCGTAACACTCGTGTCTGGTCTCGGCATAGCCGTCGCGACCAGCGCGAGCGCCGCGGCCGGCTGCCGGGTCGACTACTCCGCCAACTCCTGGTCCACCGGCTTCACCGGCACGGTCAACGTCACCAACCTCGGTGACGCGATCTCCGGTGGGTGGACCGTGGCCTGGGACTTCGCCGGGAACCAGACGGTGACCCAGGGGTGGAGCGCGACAATCACCCAGTCGGGTAAGCATGTCACGGCGACCAACCCGTCCTGGTCGTCCGGGCTCGCTTCCGGCGCGTCGGTCAACTTCGGCTTCAACGCGAACTACTCGGGGACGAACACGAACCCGGCCACGTTCACGCTCAACGGTGTCGCCTGCACGGGTTCCACCGGCCCGACGACCGGCCCGACCACCGGCCCCACCACGCCGCCGACGACGACTCCCACGACGCCGCCGACCACGGGCCCGACCACGCCGCCGCCGAACAACGGCAGCAAGGTCGACAACCCGTACGCGGGCGCCAAGGGCTACGTCAACCCGGAGTGGAAGGCCAAGGCCGACGCCGAAGCCGGCGGCAGCCGCGTCTCCAACAACCCGACCGCCGTCTGGCTCGACCGGATCGCCGCGATCGCGGGCACGACCGGCAGCAGCTCGAACGGCAGCATGGGCCTCGCCGCCCACCTCGACGCCGCGGTTGCCCAGGGCGCCGGGTACATCCAGCTCGTGATCTACGACCTGCCCGGCCGCGACTGTGCCGCGCTGGCGTCCAACGGCGAGCTGGGCCCGAACGACCTGCCCAAGTACAAGAGCGACTACATCGACCCGATCGCCGCGATCGAGGGCAACGCCAAGTACAAGAACCTGCACATCATCAACATCGTCGAGATCGACTCGCTCCCGAACCTGGTCACGAACACCTCAGGTCAGGCCGGCGCGACCTCGCAGTGCGACACGATGAAGGCCAACGGCGGGTACGTCCAGGGTGTCGCGTACGCCCTGAACAAGCTCGGCGCGATCGGCAACGTCTACAACTACGTGGACGCCGCCCACCACGGCTGGATCGGCTGGGACTCGAACTTCGCCCCGACCGCCGACCTGCTCTACCAGACCGCGGTGGCCTCCGGCAGCGTGAACAACGTGACCGGCTTCATCACCGACACGGCGAACTACTCGTCCCTCGTCGAGCCGTACTTCAACATCAACACCACGGTGGGCGGCCAGAGCATCCGGCAGTCCAAGTGGGTCGACTGGAACCAGTACGTCGATGAGCAGTCCTTCGCCCAGGCGTTCCGCACCAAGCTGGTCTCCGAAGGCTTCAACTCCAACATCGGCATGCTGATCGACACCTCCCGCAACGGCTGGGGCGGCCCGAACCGGCCCACCAAGGCGAGCACGTCGACCGACATCAACACCTTCATCGACCAGTCGCGCATCGACCGCCGCATCCACGCCGGCAACTGGTGCAACCAGTCCGGTGCCGGCCTCGGCGAGCGCCCGAAGGCCGCCCCGGCCTCCGGCATCGACGCCTACGTCTGGGTCAAGCCCCCGGGCGAGTCGGACGGCTCGAGCAGCCTGATCCCGAACAACGAGGGCAAGGGCTTCGACCAGATGTGCGACCCGACCTACACCGGCAACGCCCGCAACGGCAACAGCATGTCGGGCGCCCTGCCCAACGCGCCGATCTCCGGCGCCTGGTTCTCGGCCCAGTTCCAGCAGCTGATGACCAACGCGTACCCGCCGCTCTCCTGACCTGACCCGCCCCCGAGAAACGCCGGGTCCCGCTTCCTTCCCACGAGGAGCGGGGCCCGGTGCGTTACCTATGGCGTCGCTCCGCTCCGCGATCGCTAGGTTGAGTGGCATGGAGTTCAGTGGTGGGGCGGGCACCGTGGTGGGCAATCACTATGCCGCTAACTTTGACGCGTTTTACCTTGACGCGGGTTTGCCGCTGGCCGTGGTTGCCGACGGGATGGGGGACAGCGCGGGCAGCGCGTTCGCCGGCCGTGCCTCGGTTGAGGGGTTCACCGAAACCCTTCGCGCGGCGGCGGCCCCTCACTCGCCTGCCGCGCTGCGGCAGGCCGTCGCCTTGCTGCACGATTCCGTACGGGAGTTTGCCCGTGACCACCCCGGCCTCGCCGGCTGCACCCTGACCGCCCTGGTCGGGGACGCGGCCGGGGGAGCGTGGGTGGTCCAGATCGGGGACAGCCGCCTCTACCGCCTGCGCCACGACGTGCTGGAGTTGCTCACCAGTGACCACACCGCGGCCTGGGTGGGGCTGCTGCACGGGTGGTTCGCCTACGAGTCGGCCGCGGCCCGCGCCGCCCGCTACCGGCTGACCCGCTACATCGGACACCCCGACGCCCCCGAGCCGGACGTGCTGCACGTGAGTTTCCGGCACGGCGACGTCTATCTACTGTGCACGGACGGCGTGGCCGACCAGCTCCCCTACGAGCAGATCCGTGAGACGCTGCTGACCCCGTCGTCGGCCGTCGACCGGCTCCTGGCGGCCACGCTGACCGCCGGCGGCGCCGACAACGCCACCGCGATCGTCATCCGGACCGGCTAGGGCGGGGTCTCGGGCAGCGAGGGCAACCGATATCGTCGGCGCATGAGTGAAGGGCCGGCGACGGTGCGCAGTTTCGTGCTGACCGCGACCTTTACCGGCGCGATCCTGGCGTTTGCCGGCACGACGCTCTACTGGGCGCGGGTCACCGACAGCGTCGGCACGTTCTATCTGGTCCGGCTGGCCGACCTCAACCGGGTCGAGGCGCCGATCGCCGTCGTGTGGCTGGTTCTGGCCGCGGGTGGCGCGCTGGCCGGCCGCGATGCGTCGCCGTGGGGGTCCGCGATCCGGACCGTCACCGTGGTGTTCGCGACGATGGGCGCGTTCTTTCCGCTCGGCCTGACGCTGGCCGCCGACGGTGCCCAGGTGCTCGGGCACGCCGCGGTCACCGACAATTCCGCGCTGGTCCGGGCCGAGCGGGTGCTGCCCGACACGGGCTGCCTGCTGTTCGTCCTCGGCCTCACACTGATCGCGGTCGGCGCGGGCGCCGCCGAGGTGGCGGCCCGGGGCGTACGTCTGGAGGCCTCGCGGCCCGGAGGTCGCCCGATCGTCCATCGTCTCCTGTTCGTGCCGGCCCTGATCGTCGCGGTCGGCGCGGCGGCCATCCCGTGGTACGACGCCGGCGCCGCCGACGAGGGCGGTCCGCCGCGCAGCGCCGACGTGCAGCTCTGGCTCGACGTGTTCCGGGCCGGGCTGGCGGTGTGCCTGGTGATCACGGCGCTGGCGCTGATCCGTCGGCGGCAGGCACCGGCGTTCCGGCTGCTCGGCCTGATCGTCGGCTCGGCGGTCGCGGTCATGCTGCTCAGCGGCTACGTCGCGCTGTGGCGCCAGCCGCTGCTCAGCTACGCGACCGGCCGGATCGGCCTCGGCTACCACCTCGGCCTGGTGGCGATGCTCCTGCTCACAGCCAGTTTTCTGGCCTTGCCGCCGGAGGTGCCCGCTGAGCAAGAAGTCGCGTAAGACGGCGAAGCCCGCCGAGGAGAAGCCGCTCTCCGGCTGGGCGCGGCTCTCCAAGGGCACGAAGACGCTGCTCGCGCTCATCGGCACGGCCGTGATCGCGGCCGTCGTTCCCGGCGTCCTGCCGTACGCGTCGGACCGCGTGCTCGACCTCTTCCACCAGCCGATCGTCGACGTCACGGACGTGATCGGCTCGACTCCCGGGCTGCGGGAGGCCGCCGCGGACCTGGTGCCGGCCGAGCCCGCCGACGTCCGCCACGACCCGCGCTTCGTGCCGGCCGGCTATGCCCTCACCGAGATCACCCTGGAGGGCAAGCGCTCGGCCGCGGTGTCCGTTCTGGACGCCACGGTCGAGGTCGAGGCTCGCCTGCCGCCCCGCCGGGGCACCCTCTATTCGATTCCGCCCCAGGGCGAAACCAACAACTCCATCGTCGACCTCGACCTCGACGCACCACTGCCGGTTCTCGCGGCGCCGGGCGGCGCCGGACCCTACTTCGTCGGCCGGCACATCACCGTCGACCGCGGCGAGCTCTGGGTCATCGACGTCCAGTCGCGCACCACCCGCCACGAGTACGCCTGGCGCCTCCACCTGCGCCTGCGCTACCGCGGCGCCGACCACGAGCTCGTCGTGCCGCCGGCCGGCCGCCCGCCGTTCCGGATGACCGCGTTCGTCGCGCCGGGCGACTACCGGCAGCAGTACGCCTGGAACCTCCAAGGCCAGCTGGTCGCGCACGACTGCGCGGCCGCCCGGGCGGCCTGCGCCGCCACCGAACTTCCGAAGGTCAAGCCGCCGGCCTAGCCTTGCGCGGCCTGCCAGGCCGCTATCTGCGTACGGGTGGTGAAGCCCAGCTTGGTCAGGATGTTGCGTATGTGGCTCTCGACCGTGCGCTCGGAGAGGAACAGCCGGGTCGCGATCTGCTGGTTGCTCAGGCCCTCGGTGACCAGCCGGGCGACGTCGGTCTCGCGGCGGCTCAGCCCGGCCGGGGTTTCGCCGAGCGCCAGCCTGATGGCGGCCTCCCGGTCGAGCCGGCCCGACGTGCCGAGCCGGGCCGCCGCCTCGGCCAGGGTCGGGGCCATGCTGGGATGGGCACCGGCACCGATCTCGGCCCGCAGCCTCTCCGACGCGCCGAGGAGCCGGGCCGCCACCGCGGGTTCGGCGCAGCAGCCGAGCGCGCCGACGAGGTAGGCCTGGGCCACCCGGTCGTCGATGTCGCGGGCGATCCGCAGGCCCTCGGTGAGTGTCGTGCGGGCGGTCGCCAGGTCGCCCATGCGGAGTGCGGCGTAGCCCTGGTTCATCAGCATCATGCCGAGGCTGTAGAGGTCGCCGGTCGCGCGGCTGACCCGTACGCCCTCGGCGGCGGCCCGGGCCGCCGTGCCGGGATCGCCGTCGATGAGCCCGATCAGGGCGGTCGCCTGTTGGGTCATGAGGGTCGTGCCGGGGTCGTCGAGCTCCGAGGCGATCCTCCGGGCCTCGTCGAGCAGCCCGTTCGGCGGCTCGCCGCGCATGGCCGCCGCGATCGCCGCCATGGCCAGGGACTGCGACCGCACATCCCCGGTCGCCGCCCGCAATCCGGTCTCCAGTGCCTTCGTCGCCGCGTCCGGGTCGTTCCGCAGGACGCCGAGGAAGCCGCGGGCGAAGTACGTCCAGGGATGGCCGCCGGGCAGTTCGTCGAGCCAGCGGGCGCCCTCGGTCGTGGCGCGGGTGACCCAGAACCAGATCAGGGAGGTGGCGATGCCCGTGGCGCGGGCGTGATCCTTGCGGTCGAGGCAGGCGCGCAGCACCGCCCGGATGTTGTCGATCTCCAGGCCGGCCCAGGCCAGCGACGGGACGAGCCGGGTGCGGCCGGTCGCGCCGAATTCCTGGCAGCGAGCGAGGTAGTAGTCGGCGCAACGCTCCTGGAGCGCCTCGGCCTCCTCGAGTTCGGCCCGCGGGTATTCCCGCATCGTCTCGTGCAGCCGGTAACCGGTGTCCTCCCGGACGACCAGCGACTTCTCGACCAGGGCGGTGAGCGAGTCCACGGTCGCCCCGCAGACCGCTTCGGCGTCGTCGAGGGTGAAGCGGCCGGCGAACACCGACAGCCGGGTCAGCAGCGTCCGCTCGTCGCCGGTGAGCAGGTCGAAGCTCCAGCGGATCGCCGTGCGCAGGGTGCGGTGCCGGGGCAGCGCGGCCCGGCTGCCGCCGGTGAGCAGCGCGAACCGGTCACTCAGCCGGTCGCGGATCTGTTCCGGGCTCAACGCCCGGGTGCGCACGGCGGCCAGCTCGATGGCGAGCGGCAGGCCGTCGAGCCGCCGGCAGACGTCGTCGACCGCGGGGCTGGGCTCGAAGCGCCCGGCCGCCGCGGTCGCGCGGTCGATGAACAGCTGGACCGCGTCGGTGCGGCCGAGCGGGGGAACGGGCAGCACCTGCTCGCCGGCGATCGACAGCGGCTCCCGGCTGGTCGCGAGCACCCGGATGCCGGGGGCCGGCCCGGAGCAGGTCGTCGACCAGCCGGGCGGTCGCGTCGAGCAGGTGCTCACAGTTGTCGAGCACCAGCAGCACCCGCTCGTCCCGCAGATGGGAGCGGAGCTGGACGGCCGGCTCGGCCGCGGTCTGGTCCCGCAGGTCGAGGGCGGCCAGCGTCGCGTGGCCGACCAGCGCGGGATCGCGTACGTCAGCGAGCTCGACGAGGAAGGCGCCCCCGGGAAGCCCGGCCCCGGCCTCGCTCGCGGCCCGCACGGCCAGCCGGGTCTTGCCGACCCCGCCCGGCCCGACGAGGGTGACCAGGCGGGCGTCGCCCAGCCGGCGCCGGACCTCGGCCACCTCACCGCGTCGGCCGACGAAACTCGACGTCTCGGCGGGGAGGTTGGCGATGTCGGTGCTGGCCCTGGCCGGCCTGCGCTACCCGGTCAGGATGCTGCCGATCCTGCTCTTCGAGGTGGCCTGGAAGCTGCTCTGGCTGGGCGTGGTGGCCCTGCCCCAATGGCTCCACCACACGATGGACCAGGCGACCCGCGACCTGACCACCGAGGTCCTGTGGGTCGTCGTCATCCTGGCCGCGGTCCCGTGGCGCTACGCCTACACGCAATATCTGACCCGCCCGGCCGAGCCCTGGCGCTCACCCTCGGTCACGGAGGCGTCAAGCCCGCACCGCTGACGATCAGGTAGTGCTCGTCGATGCTCCGCTTGCCCCCACAGGGCGTCAGTCATCGGGAGAAGAATCCAGTCATGACTGACTTCACCGCGCTGCCCGCCGACCTGCCGGTGCCGGAGGACGACGGCGCCGCCAGGCATCTGCCCGGGGCGGCACTGCCGGCGCTCACCCTGACCGCCAGCGACCGGAGCCGCGTCGACCTGGGGGAGCTCGGCCCCGGGCGTACGGTCCTCTACCTCTACCCGCTGACCGGCCGCCCCGGCGTCGACCTGCCCCGGGGCTGGGACGAGATTCCGGGCGCCCGCGGGTGCTCGACCGAGGCGTGCGACTTTCGCGACCACTTCGCCGAGCTGCGGGAGGCCGGGGCGTCGCGGGTGTTCGGGCTGTCCAGCCAGGAGCCGGACTATCAGGCCGAGGTGGCGGGGCGGCTGCGGCTGCCGTTCGTGATGTTGTCCGATCCCGGGTTCGCGCTGGCCGCGGCCCTCGGCCTGCCGACCTTCGCGGCTTCCGGGCACGAGCGGCTCTACAAGCGCCTCACGCTGGTGATCGACGACGGGCGCGTCGAGCACGTCTTCTACCCCGTGTTCCCGCCCGACACCCACGCGCGGCAGGTGCTCGCCTGGCTGCGCGGGCATCCGGGACGGGGTCGATAATCGGGGCGGCTCGTCCCGTACGGAAAAAGGGGTTTTGTCATGGATGTTTCGCGGTCCGCCCTGTTGTTGATGGACTTCCAGGTCGGCATCCTGCAGGGCCGGGACGGCGCGGCCGAGGTGCTGGCCACCGCGGCGGCCGCTCTCAAGACGGCCCGCAGCGCGCAGATGCAGGTCGTGCACGTGCGGGTGGCGTTCACCGAGCAGGACTACGCGTCGGTGTCCGAGCGCAACAAGTCGTTCGCGGCGATGCGCGGGGCGCGGCGGCTGGCCGAGGGCACGCCCGATGCCGAGATCCATCCCGATCTGGCGCCGGGGGCGGGTGACGTGGTGGTGACCAAGACCCGGGTCGGCGCGTTCAGCACAACCCCGCTCGACACGCATCTGCGGGGCCGGGGGATCGACACGCTGGTGCTGGCCGGCGTGGCGACCAGCGGCGTGGTGCTGTCGACCGTGCGCGACGCGGCCGACCGCGATTACCGGCTGTTCGTGCTGCGTGACTGCTGTCTGGACACGCCCGAGGTGCACGCGCCGCTGGTCTCGCAGGTGTTCCCGCGGCAGGCCGAGGTGATCGACGTGGCGACGTTCGGCGAGCTGCTGGGCTGAGCTTTTCGGGCTGGGCTTTCGGGCTGGGCTATCGGGCCGGCTTCAGCTCCGACGCCTCGGCGGTGCGTGACTCGATGACCTCCTTGGCGAAGTCCAGGGCGGCTCGATTGCTGCCCTGGGCCTGTTCGGTCTGGGCGAGGGCGATCGCTTCCTCCTGATGGGCGGCCAGCGCCTTGACCGGGTCGCCCGTGGGCAGCGGCTTCGCGCTCTTCGGCGACGGCGTCACGCCCCAGAGCGTCAGCCAGCCGGTCATCCGGGTGATCTCGTCCCGCTCGGTGCTGATGATCGCCTCGGCCAGCACCCGGTGGTCGGGCTGCTCGGCGACCCGCTGGGCCAGTTCGATTCCGGCCTGGTGGTGGGGGATCAGCGCCTCGACGAAGGCGACGTCGGCCGCGTTGTGCTCCGGGCCGGCCGGCGGCGGGCCGCTCGCGGCGGGCGCGGCGGTGTCGCAGGCGGCGAGGGCGGCCGCGCAGAGGATGGCAGCGACGAAGCTCGATGAACGGCGCATGGGGCGACCGTAGCCGTCCCATGCGCTTTCAGTAAACAGTCTTTTTAATGGTCGCGATGGCGTGGCATGTTGTAGAAGCCGGTCGGCAACATCTGGGTGTCCTGTTGCCATCCCGGGCCGCCGGCCGCCATCCGCCGGTTGCGCGAGCGCAGCCGCATCAGCAGGGCGATCCCGCCGAACACCAGCACCGCGCCGACCAGGAGGCCGGGCAGGAGCACGCTCGAACCGCTCGACTTGCTGGCCAGGGCGGCCGGGCCGGCGCTGTTCGACGGGGGCAGGTTGGCCACCACGGCCTCGGTCGGCTGTGGGCTGAAGGTCGACGTCGGCGACGGTGAGGCCGATTTGGACGGCTTGTCGGCGACCGCGGTGACGACCCGGGACGAGGCGCCGCCGGTCGCGAGCACCTGTCCGCGCTGGCTGAGTGCCTGCATCGAGAAGCTCACCGAGCCGTTGTCGGGTCCGGTGAAGCTGACCGTCCACTTGGCGGTGACGCTCTGTCCGCGGCACAGCTGGCCGGGGTCGACCTGCTCGTCGACCACGCGGGCGTCCTCGCCCTGGAAGCGGGCCTTCACCGGGGCGGATTTGCCATTTTCGACCCGGTTGACCCGCACCTGGTCGAGACTGACCCCTTTAGTGGATATGATCAGGGCCCACTTGACCTTGGTGCATCGGCGCTGCAGGCGATCGCTCGACGTGGAAACGACCGCGCTGAGTGTGCGAGCGTCCTTACCGACAGTGAACGTGTCCGGCGCTTGCGTGACTTTTACGTCAAACCCGGGCAGATCGGCCACCGCCGGAGCGGCCCAGGCCAGGGTCGCGGCGGCGACGGCGAGGGCGGTGGCGGCCCAGGTGGCGTACCGCTTGGGCATGGCTCTCATCTCCTCCAACTGCGGCTTTGCGTCCGCATGCATACCGGATGGTTCGTCGTAGCGCGACGAAAGGTTCATCCGGCGTGACGAGTCACTCTACGGGCCGCCTTATTTTTGCCTTAGCCAGCCGCTGTCCAGGGGCATCTGCGCAGCTCAGCGCCCTTGTTGGCGACGGAGTTGGAAAGTACCTGACAAAAGCTGGGCGTGGCGTTCATCCGATCCCGGTCGCGCTACGTAGATGGGGGAGGGCACGAAGGGGGCGACTTCTCCGGCGTGCCTGCCAAGAGCATCAGCACGGGGCATCCCCCACGGGTGCCGGCGTCCCACCGCCCAACGGGACGTGACCGCTGCGGAGAACGAGGAGTCAATGGCCCGGACGAAGAACAACCAGCGATCCGCCAGTCGTGTGGCAGTCGATGTCGGAGCTACCGGAACCAACCCAGTGTCCAGGAAGACCGTGGTCACCCTGGTCGTCAGCATCATCGCGGCGATCTGGGCAGCTTCGATGTTTACCGTGCCGGGGCGAGTCGGCTACTACTACTTCTTTATCTACGCCGAGTACTACTTTGGCGTCATCGCGCTGGTGGCCCTGTCGATCACGATCATGGTCGGCCTCGTCGCGACCGACCGGTTGGTCCTGTCGATCCGGCAACGGGTCATGCTCCAGTCGACCCACCGCACCACCGGCCTCATCGCCGTCTGCTCCCTGGTCGTGCACGTCTGGACCAAGGTGGTCGAGCACCACATCGGCATCGTCGACGCCTTCGTCCCGTTCATGGCGTCGTACAACCGCCTGCTGATCGGCTTCGGCACGATCTCCGGCTGGATCATGATCCTGGTGATGTGGACCGGCATCGCCCGGGCTCGCTTCATCGGCCAGGACCGGCCGTGGCTGTGGCGCTCGATCCACGCGATCTCGTACCTGATGTGGCCGATCGCGCTGGTGCACGGCCTGTCGGCCGGCCGCCCGGCCAAGGCCTGGGTCAACGTCAGCTACATCCTCTGCATCCTGGTCGTGCTGATCGGCCTGGCGGTGCGCCTCTCGGTGAGCCTCAACCGCAAGAAGGACTTCTCGTCGACGATGGGCACGTCCGGTGCGGTCGGCATGCGCCCGGCCGGCCAGATGGTCCCGACCGCGGCCGCCCCGGTCAAGCGGGGCCGGGGCCGCGAGCGCGCCCCCGAGCCGGAGACGCTCGGCCCGGTCGCGGTGCTCGACTGGGCGCCGGCCGCGGCGCCGCCCACCGGGCCGCCGGCCGGACAGGAGCCGCCGGCCCCGCGCCAGCGCCGCCCCCGCGACGACGACTACGAGGACCAGCCGCGCCGCCGGCGCTTCGCCGACGACGACGAGTTCACCGGCACCCAGACCCGGATGCGCCGCCCCGACTTCGAGGACACCTCGACCCGGATGCGCCGCCCGGACTTCGAGGACACCTCCACTCGGATGCGCCGCCCCGACATGGACGACACCTCGACCCGGATGCGCCGGGTCGAGATGGACGACACGTCGACCCGGATGCGCCGGGTGGAGATGGACGACAGCCGTTACGAAGAGGCCCCGCGTGGGCGTGGTTACGAGGAAGAGGCTCCGCGCGGCCGCCGGCGGGCCAACGACGACTACGACTACGGCGATGCGCCCCGGGCCCGGCGACGGGCCGACGACGAGTACGACGACGTCCCGCGGCAACGCGGCGGCGGCTCCCACTACGCGGCCGACGGCCGCTACGGGAGGGATGAGGTGGATGCGCCCCGGGCCCGGCGTGACCGGGGCGCCTACTACGACGAAAGCGCCGACCCTTACCAGACCGACCCAGGGCGTCACAGCCGCGGCCAGTTCGTCGAGGATGACCTGGACTACCTCGAGCCGGACGAGACCCCGACTCTGATCGACATGGCGTCACGACGGGCGCGCCGCGAGGCGGCCCAGCAGGAAACCGGGCGTGGCCAGGCGGGCCGGGGGGCTCGCCGCGGTGGCCGCGGGCGGGAGAGCGACGAGGCGGCTGACGACGCGTACTGGTCGCGGCTGCGAGGGGAAGCGAATTGAGCACGGCCCAGGTTCCACCGGTCACCGCGATCGGCGTTCCGCGGATCACCGCGGGCTTTGACGAGTACGGGCGCTTGGACCTCCTGGCCCATCAGGAGGTTCACGGCGGGTTCGCGGCCCTGTCCTCCGGCGAGTTGATCGGGCTCGCCGAGCGCATCGAGCTGCGTGGTCGCGGAGGGGCGGGCTTCCCGTTCGCCCGCAAGGTCCGCGCCGTCGTCGACTCCTGCCGCCGGCAGGACCTTCCACCGGTCGTGGTCGTCAACGGGACCGAGGGTGAGCCGCCGTCCTGGAAGGACAAGGCGATCCTCACCCGCGCCCCGCACCTGATCCTCGACGGGGCCGCGCTCGCCGCGGCCGCGCTCGACGCCGAGGAGATCGTCATCGGCATCGCCGACGACGGCATCGGCCAGAGTTCGATCACCGCGGCCCTGGCCGAGCGGCGGATGCCCTGCCCGACCCGCATCGTGACCGTCCCCCACCGGTTCATCTCCGGCGAGGGCGGCGCGCTGGTCCGCGGCATCAACGGCGAGGCGCACATCCCGCCCGGCCGCAAGGTGCGGTCGAGCGACAACGGCGTGATGGGCCTGCCCACCCTGCTGTCCAACGCCGAGACGTACTCGCAGCTGGCGATCGCGGCCCGGCTCGGCCCGTGGGAGTACAACGCGGTCGGCATCCCCGAGGAGCCGGGCACGGTCATGCTGACCGTCGGCGGCTCGTCGACCGCCCCGGCGGTGGTCGAGGCGCCGAGCGGCACCCCGCTGATGGACGTGCTCGAGATGTGCGGCGCCGACATCGGCCCGGGCCTGCTGGTCGGTGGCTACCACGGCAAGTGGATCAGCGCCGAGGCGGCGCAGACCGTGACGATCTCCCGCAAGGGTTTCGCCAAGGTCGGCGGCACGCTCGGCGCCGGCATGCTGATCCCGATCGGCTCCAAGACCTGCCCGCTCGGCGAGGTCGCCCAGGTCGTGCAATATCTGGCCGGCGAGTCGGCCGGTCAGTGCGGCCCGTGCCGGCTCGGCCTGCCCGACCTGGCCCGGGCGGTCCAGCTCGTGTCGCTGGGCGGCAGCGCGCTGGAAAACGTCCGCCAGGCGGCGGGCGTGGTCAAGGGCCGTGGCGCGTGCAGCCACCCGGACGGCACCGCGCGCTTCGCCCTGTCGGCGCTCGAGACCTTCACCGCGGACGTGGAGGCCCACGCCAACGGCGAGGGTTGTGGCAAGCAGGTGCGTGGCATCCTGCCCCTGCCGTACACGGCCGAGCAGGGCGCCCGGAAGCTGGCGCTGGACTGGTCGCGCTGCGACGGGCACGGGCTCTGCTCGGCGGTCGCGCCCGAGATCATCCGTCTCGACGCGAACGGGTTCCCGGCGTTCCCGCAGACCCCGCTGCCGCCGTGGCTCGAGAACGGTGCCCGCAAGGCGGTCAATGTCTGCCCGGCGCTCGCGCTGCGGCTGACCGAGGCCGTGCCGGCCCAGTAAGGAGTACGGGCCGGGAGACAGCGTCCCCCGGCCCGCCGCGCGGCTCGGTCACGAGACCTGACGGTCCTGCCAGGTGCAGAGGCAGATCCGGTTGCCCTCCGGGTCGGCCAGCACCCAGAAGCTGGGTGCCTCGGTGTCGCTGACCAGACGGCCGCCCGCCGCCACCGCCGCGTCGATGCGGGGTTGCACCTCGGCCGGGTCGACCCAGAGGTCGTGGTGCCAGCGCTGGCGCGGCTCGTCACGGCCGGACTTCTGGAACCAGATCGTCGGCAGTTGCGCGGTCTCGTCGACGACCTCGATGTCGCGGGCGGTCGCGCCGAGGACCGCGGCCCAGAACGGGACGACCGCGGTGCGGTCGGGGGTGTCGAGGCCGAGTTCGAGCTGGACGACCCCCAGGGCCGACGGTGTCAGGCCGGCCGCGACGGCCAGGTCCGAGATCGTACGGGCGAGGGCCAGGTCGCGTTCGGTCACGCCGCCCTCGTCGTGACTGGACAGACGAACCCCGACCGCCGTGTAGCGCAGGTCGAGGTCCGGGTGATGGCCGGCCGCCTCGGCCGCCGCGCCGATCTGGTCGACGAGCGCGAGGCCGGTGGCGAAGTCTCCGGTCGGGATGCGGGTGGCGATCCGGTCGAGAAGCAGCACCCAACCGGGCGGCAGTCTCTCGGCGACTTGCGGATAAGGGGGCTTGGTCATGGCCCCCATCCTGCATCAGACCGCCGGCGGGTAGCCGGTCGCGTACTGCGGCTGCTCGGACGGCATCAGGATCCACAGGACCGGGTAGATCAGGATCTGGCTGCCCGGGATGATGAAGAGGATCAGCATGAACAGCAGGCGTGCGATCCACGGGTCGAGCCCGAACCGGCGGCCGAGACCGGCGCACACGCCGCCGAGCATGCGACCCTCCCGCGGCCGGACAAGGCCCTGGCGGGACATCGCGTCGTGGACGGTGTTCATCTGGTGTCTCCTCTTCGCTGGTAGCTGACTCATCAAGAGTCGCTGCCGAGGGCACCGCAGAACCATCGGGAAGAGCCCTGAGCCGTCCCTGAGACCGGCACCCCGAGTTGAGGAAAAGGCGTCAGAACGAGCCGGAACGGCCGTCAATTCCGAGAAACGTACACGTTAGGTGCACAGTCCCGGAGTTTCGAGAGATCATAACCTCATGCACGTTGCACCCCGCGCCATGTCTCAGTTGTCGTGAAAAGTCGTACGTTTGGGATCTTGTCGCCGTTCGTCGGCGGCGACTACTACGGGGCGATCATCGCCGGCGTCAACGACGCGGCGGTGGCCGGCGGCGACCGGATCATGGCGATCCAGACGCTCGACCCGGGTGCCCACAGTGCCGACCGGGCCGGCCTGCCCGACTTCCGGCGGCACGTCTCGTGGCGCCACCTCGCCGGCCTGATCGTGCTGCCCGGTGCCGTGCACACCGACTACGCCCGGGCCGCGCGCGCCGCCGGCCTGCCGGTCGTCTTCATCGGCCAGGACGCGACCGGCGCCGGCTGCTCGGCCGTGCTGGCCGACAACCGCAGCGGGGTGCGCGAGGCGGTCGCCCACCTGATCGGGCACGGCCACGAGCGGATCGCCTTCGGCGGCCATCTCAGCCATTTCGACCTGCGGGAACGCCACGAGGGCTACCGGGAGGGGCTGCTCGCTCACGGCATCGCGCCGCGGCCCGAACTGCTCTTCGAGACCGGCGACAACCACGAGAGCGGCGGCGAGACGGTCGCCGACGCGCTGATCCGCGGCGGCATGCCGGCCACCGCGGTCCTGCTGGGCACCGACCGCAACGCGATCGGGCTGGTCCAGCGGCTCCAGGCGGCCGGCTACGACGTGCCGCGCGAACTGGCCGTGATCGGCTTCGACGACATCGCCGACGCGACGTTCCTGCGGCCCAGCCTCTCGACCGTACGGCAGCCGCTCGGCCAGGTCGGTGCCGCGGCCTACTCGCTCGTCCGCCAGGCGCGGGCCGAGCCGGAGGTGCGGCACGTACCGACGATCTTCATCCAGCGCGACTCCTGCGGGTGCGCGAGCGGCGGGCTGCCGGTCAGCGACGACCAGACGCGCCGCCTGTTCGCCCAGGTGCAATACCTGCAGACGACGCTGAACACGCAGCACGAGCTGGGCATCGAGCTCCTCGGGACCCGGGAGCACGAACCCCGTACGCTCGCCTGGCTGGGGGACACCCCAGCCGCCGCCGGGGTCCTCGCGATGTGGCCTCCCGGGGTCGTCCCCGAGCCCGCCGGAGACCCCCGCCTCGAGATCGTCGGGGCCTACCGGGGCGGAGCGGCGGCCGAGTTGGGCCGCGAGACGCGGATCAGCGAGTTCCCGCCCGCCGGCCTGTTCGAGCTGGCCGACGGGGCGGCCGGCGACGCCGTGTTCGTGGTGCCGGTGCGCAGCAGCACCAACGACTGGGGGCTGCTGGCCGCGGTCGGCCGCATCCAGGCGACCACCCCGCCCGGCCGCGAGCTGATGAACCAGTCCGGCGCGCTGCTCGCCGCCGCGCTCGACCGGCAGGCGATGGTGGCCTCGCTGCGCGACAAGGAGGAGTCGCTGCGCAACGCGGCCCTCCACGACCATCTCACCGGCCTGCCCAACCGGGTGCTGCTGGAAGACCGCCTCGACCAGGCCCAGCTGCGGGCGACCCGGCAGCCCGGCCACCGGTTCGCGGTCCTGCTGCTCGACCTGGACGGGTTCAAGGCGGTCAACGACTCGCTCGGGCACGCGGCCGGCGACCAGCTGCTGATCGAGGTCGCGCGGCGGCTGCTCGGCCTGCTCCGCAAGTCGGACACGGTGGCCCGGCTGGGCGGCGACGAGTTCGTGGTGCTGCTCGACGGCGTCGCGACCCCGGGCTGGCAGCACGTGGTCTGCGACACGATCACGGAATCGATCCGCGAGCCGTTCGAGATCGACGGGCGCTCGGTCGAGGTCGGCGTGAGCATCGGCGTCGCGGTGTCGTCCGACGGCACCTCCGACCCCGACCACCTGCTGCGCGAGGCCGACGCGGCGATGTATCAGGCCAAGGAGCTCACCAAGCGGCGCTAGATCCGGGCAGAACCGGCGGCCGGCCGACCGGGGAGGTCACGGCCGGGCCGCCGGTGGTCAGTCGTCGTCCCGCTCGGCGAGAACCGCCGCCGCCTCCTCGAGCAGCGCCTCGACGGCGCGGGCCGGGTCGGCCGGCGGCTCGGGGAACGGCTCGCGCTGCTCGCAGCGGTCGAGCAGCAACTCGACCAGGCCGGCGCGGTCGAGGATCGGCCCGGCGTCGATGCCGCCCGGCAGGATGCGGATCTCGACCGTGTCGCGCACCGGCGGGTGGTCGGTCAGCACCTGGGTCAGGTTGACGTCGAAATACTTCGTCAGCTCGCCCTCGTCGGCCGCCTTGCGCAGCTGCTCCACGCTCGCGCCGCCGTCGGCGGCCGCGACGAGCGACTCCGGCAAGGAGGCCAGCCGCCGGCACGCCGGGTTGGTCTGCAGGAGCGTACGCAGCGGCTCGCGCCAGTGGGCGAAGAGCCGGACGAGGTTGCCCAGGGCGTGCGCCGAGCGGAACGGGCCACCGTCGACGTGCAGGTGCACCGCCGCCTCGGCCGGCACGGTGAAACCGAGCTCCCGGGCCGGCCCGAGCAGTTCCTCCAGGGCCGCCTCGTGGTCGCCGGTCAGCGGCGGCGTGACGATCTCACAGGGCCGTTCCCGCTCGCCGCCCTGCGGAGCGGCCAGCGCGATCGTGGCCCCGCCCGGGTCGTCGAGCCGGTAGATGTCGTCGATGCGCTGCACCACCGTGCCCCAGAGCTGGGCGCTCGCGTCGAGCGCGGCGCCGAGGGAGCCGCCCGGGTCGCTGTGCCGGGCGAGCAGGCGCAGCAGTCGCGGGTCGTCGCTGAGGATGCGCCACCAGCCGGGTGGCGGGGCGGCGCGCGGGTCGAGCCCGGCCAGCAGCGTGACGTCGTCGACCAGGGTGCAGAGCGGCGAACCGTCGGCCCGCCGCACCTCGAAGCCCTGGGTGAGATGCAGGAACCGCCCCAGGCCGGGGACCAGGGACGGTTCGCTGTCGGAATGCCACACCGGATGGATCCGGCCCCCGCAGCGGCCGGCCAGCTCCACCGCGAGGGTGCGCCGGCTCACCCCCTGCGGGGCCATCAGCTCGATCTCGAATCCGGTACGCCGGTGCAGCTGTGCGGTCACGGCTTGATCGGGAGGGTTTCTCCGGCGAGCAGCTTCTGGCCGCCCTCGACCTTGGCCTGGTACGTCGACACGTGCCAGATCTTGGCCAGCTTGACCACGTCGGCCTGGGTGTAGCCGGCGTCCCAGAACTTCAGGACCGCGGTCTGCTCCTTGGCCGCCTTGACGTTGGCCGCCTTCGGCTTGATCGGCAGGGTCTGGTGGGCCTCGAGCTTCTTGCCACCCATGACCTTGGCGTCGGACGGGTCGGAGAGGTGCCAGATCTTGGCCAGCTTGGCCGCGTCGTCCCAGGTGTAGCCGGCGTTGAAGAACGCGTCCAGCGCGGCCTGCTCGGCCTTGATCTTCGGGTCGTTGGGGTCGGCCGGCGGGGTGACCGGGTTGCCGGTCGGCTTGACCGGGAGGGTCTCGCCGGCGAGCAGGCGGCGGCCGGCCTCGGCCTTGACGTTGCCGATGTTGGCCTTGCTGTGCCAGATCGCGGCCAGCTTGACGGCGTCGTTGTAGCCGTAGCCGGCGGCGAAGTAGGCCGCCCAGTCCTTCTGCTGGTCCACGTCGCTGTAGGACGCGGCGACCGAGGGGACGTCAGCCGGCAGACCGGCCGCGTTGATGCCGGGAGCGCCGGTGGTGCTGGAGGCGTTGCCGGGCAGGAACGCGGGCAGGTTGATGCCCGCCGCGATCAGGCCGGCGCCGAGCACGGCGCCACCGGCCACCTGGGCACCCCGGCGACGACGCTTGTACTTACGGGAGAGCTCCTGCACCCGGGCATAGACCGCGCCCGGGTCGGGGGTGTTGTTCTCGTGGGACTCGAAGGCCTCGCGCAGCTGGTCTGCGTGCTGGGTCACGACTTCTCCTCGGCGTGAATCCGGTTCTGCTGCTCCGAGAGCCGCAGCTTCTTGATTGCCCTCGACGCATGGCTGCGGACCGTGGCCGGCGAACAGTTGAGCAACTCGGCGATCGCTTCGTCGTCCTGCTGCTCGTAGTAGCGCAGCACGAGCACCGCTCGTTGTTTGCGCCCCAGCGTCGCCAGCCGGCTCCAGAGTTCGTCCGCCTCGACGACCCCGTCGGCGTGGTCGAGGACCCCGCCCCGGGCGTCGTTGATGTCAACCAGCCGCTCACCGACTGTGTGCACGTTACGGAAAGCCCAGGTGCGCCGCCAGGACAGGTACTCGTTGAGCACCATCCGCCTGACGTAGGCCTCGGGGGAGTCCGCATCGCTGATCCGGCGCCATTTGACCTGCGCCCGGGCCAGCGCTTCCTGTACGACGTCCTGCGCCAGATCGTGGTCGCCGGTGAGGACGACCGCGTAGCGCAGGAGACTTGGAAGCCGGGCCACCGCGAATTGCTCGAAGGTCACGGTCATAAGACGGGTCCCACGCCTCAGTTGTGCACTGTTTCGGAGAAGATTTTCCGGTATTGACTAGTCCCTGGTCAGGCCCGCTCTCCGGAGAGCTTCGGCCATCTCGCTGTTGATCGGAGCCGACTGCCCGCCCCGCTGTCCGCCACCCTGGCCGCCGCCTTGGCGCTGCTGAGCGCCACGGCCCTGACCCTGCCCTTGACGCTGGCCGCCCTGGCCGCCTTGACGCTGGCCGCCTTGGCTGCCTTGACCCTGGCCGCCCTGACCCGGGCCGCCCTGCCGGCCTGGCTGGCCGCCACCCTGCCGCCCCGGCTGGCCACCGCCGCCCGGCCGCTCGTCGCGCGGCCGCCGCTCGCGGGCCGGCTCGTCGGTCAGCCGCATGGTCAGCGAGATCCGTTTGCGGGCCTCGTCGACCTCGAGCACCCGCACCTTGACCACGTCGCCCGACTTGACGACCTCGCGCGGGTCCTTGACGAACGTGTTCGACAGCGCCGAGACGTGGACCAGGCCGTCCTGGTGGACGCCGACGTCGACGAACGCGCCGAACGCGGCCACGTTGGTGACCACGCCCTCCAGCACCATGCCCGGCTTGAGGTGGGAGATCTTCTCGACCCCCTCGGCGAAGGTCGCGGTGGTGAACTCGGGCCGCGGGTCACGGCCCGGCTTCTCCAGCTCCTTGAGGATGTCGGTGATCGTCGGCAGGCCGACCGTGTCGGTGACGAACTGCTCCGGCCGGATCGCCTTGAGCAGCGGACTGTTGCCCATCGCCGCCTTGAGGTCGGCGCCGGCGCTCGACAGGATCGTGCGGACCACGGGGTACGACTCGGGGTGCACGCTCGACGCGTCGAGCGGGTCGTCGCCGTCGGGAATGCGGAGGAAGCCGGCGCACTGCTCGAACGCCTTCGGGCCGAGCCGGGCCACCTTCTTGATGTCGCCGCGGGTCCGGAACGGCCCGTTGGCGTCGCGGTGCAGCACGATGTTCTCGGCCAGGCCGGCGCCGATGCCCGAGACCCGGGTCAGCAGCGGAGCCGAGGCGGTGTTGACGTCGACGCCGACCGCGTTGACACAGTCCTCGACCACCGCGTCGAGCGAGCGGGAGAGCTTCATCTCGGACAGGTCGTGCTGGTATTGCCCGACCCCGATCGAACGCGGGTCGATCTTGACCAGCTCGGCCAGCGGGTCCTGCAGGCGGCGGGCGATCGAGACCGCGCCGCGGAGCGAGACGTCCATGCCCGGCAGCTCCTGGGCCGCGTAGGCCGAAGCGCTGTAGACCGAGGCGCCGGCCTCGGAGACCATGACCTTGGTCAGGTTGGCCTCCGGGTGGCGCTTGATCAGGTCGGCGGCCAGCTTGTCGGTCTCGCGCGAGGCGGTGCCGTTGCCGATCGCGATCAGGTCGACGTTGTGCTTGCTGGCCAGGGCGGCCAGGCGGTGGATCGACTCGTCCCACTTGTTCTGCGGCACGTGCGGATAGATCGTGTCGGTCGCGACGACCTTGCCGGTCGCGTCGACCACGGCCACCTTCACGCCGGTGCGGAAGCCCGGGTCGAGGCCCATCGTGCTGCGGGTGCCCGCCGGGGCGGCGAGCAGCAGGTCACGCAGGTTGGCCGCGAAGACCCGCACCGCCTCGTCCTCCGCCGCCTGCCAAAGCCGCACCCGCAGGTCGGCGCCGAGGTGGATGAGGATGCGGGTGCGCCAGGCCCAGCGGACCGTGTCGAGCAGCCACTTGTCGCCCGCGCGGCCCTGGTCGGAGATGCCGTTGCGGCCGGCGATGCGGGCCTCGAAATTGCCCTCCTCGCCCTCCGGCGACGGCTCCATGGTCAGGTCGAGCACGTCCTCCTTCTCGCCGCGGAACATCGCCAGGATGCGGTGCGAGGGGAGCTTCGCGAACGGCTCGCCGAAGTCGAAGTAGTCGGCGAACTTGGCGCCGTCGGTCTCCTTGCCCTCGCGCACCTTGGCGACCAGGCGCCCCTTGGTCCACATCTGCTCGCGCAGGTCACCGATGAGGTCGGCGTCCTCGGCGAAACGCTCGATCAGAATCGACCGGGCACCGTCGAGCGCGGCGGTCGCGTCGGCGACGCCCTTCTCGCCCGCCTCAGGGTGCTCGGTGAGGAACGCCTCGGCGGTCGCGCGGGGGTCGAGCGCCGGGTCGCCGAGCAGCTGGTCGGCCAGCGGCTCCAGGCCGGCCTCGCGGGCGATCTGGGCCTTGGTGCGCCGCTTCGGCTTGTAGGGCAGATAGATGTCCTCCAGCCGGGCCTTCGAGTCGGCGGCGAGGATGGCCTGCTCCAGGGCGTCGTCGAGCTTGCCCTGCGACCGGATCGACTCGAGGACGGCCGCCCGGCGCTCCTCCAGCTCGCGCAGGTAGCCCAGGCGCTCCTCCAGGGTGCGCAGCTGGGTGTCGTCGAGCGTGCCGGTGACCTCCTTGCGGTAGCGCGCGATGAACGGCACCGTCGCGCCGCCGTCGAGCAGCTCGACCGCCGCGGTCACCTGGCCCTCGCGGACCCCGAGTTCCTCTGCAATGCGCTGATGGATCGCTGTCGTCACGTCGTCGATTCTTACCGAGCCCCCCGGCCCTTGTCGCGCCGCCCCGCTCGATGCATCGCCCGGTTCCCCCGGGGGAGCGGGGATAGGGTCGTATTTATGCAGGCAACCATGTTCTACGGCCCCGAGGACATCCGCTGGGAACACCGGCCCGACCCCCGGATCGAACTGCCCACCGACGCCGTCGTCCGCGTCGTCGCCGCCTGCGTCTGCGGCTCCGACCTGTGGGGTTACCGCGGCTTCCACCCCGAAGGCCCGCCGCGCCCGATCGGCCACGAGTTCGTCGGCGTGGTCGAGCAGATCGGCCGCGGCGTCACCACGCTGAAGCCGGGCGACTTCGTCGTCGCGCCGTTCGTGATCAGTGACAACACCTGCGTCAACTGCCGCAACGGCATCCACACCTCGTGCCTGCACCGCCAGAGCTGGGGTGGCACCGACCCCGACGGCCGCATCAACGACGGCGGTCAGGGCGAATACGTCCGGGTCCCGCTGGCGGACGGCACCCTCGTCGCGACGCCCGAGCCGCCGGCCGACGCGCTGATCCCCGGCCTGCTCAGCCTCTCCGACGTGATGGCCACCGGACACCACGCCGCCCTCAGCGCGGGCGTCGGGCCGGGCCGGTCGGTCGTGGTCGTCGGTGACGGAGCGGTCGGGCTGTGCGCCGTGCTGGCCTCGGTCCGGCTCGGTGCCGAGCGGGTGATCGCCTGCTCCACCCACCTCGACCGGCAGCAGGTGGCGACCAAGTTCGGGGCGGGTGACATCGTCGCCGAGCGCGGCGAGGACGCCGCCGCGGTCGTCCGCGACCTGCTCGCGAACACCGGCGCCGACTGCGTGCTCGAGTGCGTCGGCACGGAAGGCGCGATGGACCAGGCGATGGCGACCGTCCGCCCGGGCGGGCGCATCGGGTTCGTCGGCGTCCCGCTCGGCGGCGCCCAGCTGCACATCGGCCAGATGTTCGCCCGCAACATCACCGTCGGCGGCGGGGGCGCGCCGGTCCGGGCGTATCTCGAGGAGCTGCTGCCCGAGGTGCTCGACGGGCGGCTCGACCCGAGCCCGGTCTTCGACCTCCAGCTGCCGATGTCCCAGGTCGCCGAGGCCTACCGGGCGATGCACGAACGCCGGTCGATCAAGACGTTGCTCTGGCCCTGACATCGCGCTGCACGGCCCACAGCGCCGCCTCGGTCCGCGAGGCGGCGCCGGTCTTGCGCAGCAGGTTGGAGACATGCACGGTCACCGTCCGCACCGAGATCTCCAGCGCCCGGGCGATCTGCTTGTTGGACATGCCCTCGGCGATGCACCCGAGCACCTCCCGCTCCCGGACGGTGAGGTCGGCCTGCGGCCCGGCCAGGTCCCGCAGGCCCTCCGGACCCAACCGGGCCATCAGCTCGGTGATCAGGTACGGATTACCTTCGGTACGCCGCCAGACAGCCGAGGTGATCTCCACGGTCACGGCTTCCACCCCGTACGCGTGCCGCAGCAGCTCCCCGACCTCAGCCGGCGCCAGACCGCTGAGATGGTGCCGGATGGCACCCGGTCGCCCGGTGAGCCGGGCGAGCGTGCGGGCCGTGAGCTGGGGTGACACGGCCGCCTCGGGTGGCTGGCTGGTGACCAGGAGCAAGGCCGGAAGATCGGTCGCGGCGAGCTCGGCGACCAGGTTGAGGCTCGCCGGGTCAAGAGCATGAAGATCTTCCACCACGAGTACGGCGGGTGCGGCCTTCACCAGCGCGCGCACGGTCGTCACGGCGATGCGGAGCAGGGCGTCCGGCGTGTACCGCTCCCGAGGGACATCCGGGTCTTGTTTCAGCCAGGACAGGGCGTCCTGCGGTACGTCAAGTTGATCGGTGTCGTGCCGTTGCAGCGCCGCGGCCAGCCAGTCATAAGGCGCGGGCGAATGCACCCGGGCGGCGCCGCTGAGGACGTTCGTCGATCCGGCAGCCCGCAACAGGGCGCCGACCAGGGCACTTTTCCCTGTTCCGGCGGCACCTGTCAGGACGGCGGTGACCGGCTGTTTCTCCGCGCGCACGGTGTCGAGGGCCCGCCGCAACTCGTCGAGCGCGGGCGCCCGCCCCACCATCGGCACCGCCATCACCACCCAACACTACGTAGGAGGTACTAGAGACTTCTGCGAGGGTGTTTGGCAGTCTTGTGACATGACGCTAGTTGTCCGGGCGGTCGCCGCCACCGATCAGGGGCTGGTGCGGTCCAACAACGAAGATGCGGTGTTCGTCGGCAACCGCCTCCTCGTGGTGGCCGACGGCATGGGAGGCCTCCCGGCCGGCGAGCTGGCCAGCGACATCCTGGTGCAGGCAATGGGCGTGGTCGATGAGCTGCCCGACACCGGCGAGCCCCTGCAAGACCTGATCGCCGCCCTGCAGACCGCCAACGAGCGCATCGAGGCCGCGGTCGCCGACGACGACGCCCGCGACGGCATGGGGACGACCGTCACCACCCTGCTGCTGTCCGGCGACCGGGTGGCGATGCTCAACGTCGGCGACTCCCGCTGCTACCGCCTGCGCGACGGCTCCCTCAGCCAGCTCACCCGCGACGACACGTACGTGCAGGCGCTGGTCGACCAGGGCGTCCTCACCCCCGACGACGCCCGCCGGCACCCGCAGCGGGCGCTGGTGACCCAGGCGGTGCAGGGCGGCCCGTTCCGCCCGGCCGGCCGCATGATCCCGGTCCAGGTGGGCGACCGGTTCCTGCTGTGCAGCGACGGCCTGTCCGACTACGTCGAGGACAGCGTGATCGCCGAGACCCTGCGGTCCAACCCCGACCGCAAGACGGCGGCGGCCGAGCTGGTCCACCGGACGCTGGAGAACGGCGCCCCCGACAATGTCACCGTGATCGTCGCCGACATCGACGAGGTGTAGTGGAGTCGCTGACGGCCCACGCGGCGGATCTCGGAGTGGCGGTCCCGGACGGGCGTGGGACGGTCTGCGCGGGCTCTGCGAGCGGCTGGAGAATGGCCCGACGGTGTTGTCGCCCGGGGACACCTGCCCGGACCACAACGTGGACACGCCGCGCGGGCGGGTAATGTTGCTGGAGCGGCGCTCGGCGACGACCCGCCGCCCGCCGCCCGCCGACCCGGGCAAAGTCATGCCGCCGCGCCAGGCCTGATCCTCCACCGGCTGGCCGCGGCCGCCGCCCACCGGCCGGGGCGTCATGGGGAGCCACGTGAGCTGAGCGGTTTCGCGGCCGGCCTGCGGGCCGTCCAGGACAAAGCCTTAGACGTTCCAGAGGGCGGCGACGTGCCGGGCGTCGGTGCCGCAGCAGCCGCCGAGGATGGGCAGGCGGGGGAGCAGCGGTTCGAGCCGTCGGTGGCCGGCCGCCAGCGCGGCCGGGTCGCCGGCGTCGAGGTCGGTCGCCTCGTCGAGTTCGGCGTGACTCTTCGAGGAGGCGTTGTAGCGCATGCCGGCCAGCCGGTGCCGCTGCCCGCCGGACTCGGCCAGCCCGCGCTCGACGTGGTCGGGGTGGGCGCAGTTGACCAGGAAGTAGTCGGGGGCGGCGGCCGCGTCGACCTCGGCGATCGCCGCGCCCAGAGGGTGGCCGTCGGCCAGGCGGCCGTCGGTCTCGACCGTGAACGAGATCGCCACCGGGAGGCCGGCCGCCCGGGCCGCCCGGACGACGCCGATCGCCTCGCCGGGATCGGTCAACGTGTATGCCGTGACCAGGTCGGCCCCGGCCGCGCGGAACGAGTCGATCTGGGGGCGGTGGTAGGCGGCCGCCTCGTCCGGCCCCATCCGGCGGTCCGGCTGGTAGCCGTCGCCGCGGGGCCCGACCACGCCGCCGAGGGCGATGTCGGCGATGCCGTCCGCGTACCGCTCCCGCAGCTCCGCCAGCAGGGCGATCGCGGCGGTGTTGACCCGGTCGAGGGCGTCCGGGCCGTAGCCGAGCCGCTCGCCCCACTCCGGGTTGGCCCGCCAGGTCGGCGCCTCGAGCATCAGGCCGGCGCCGGCCCGCCGCGCGATCGCGGCGTAGCCGTCGTAGTAGTCGGTCAGCATCGCCCGGCCCTCGCCGGTCTCGACCAGCGGGAACGCGGCGAAGCAGGGCAGGTCGGCGCCGCGGTGGAAGATCAGGTCGGTCTCCATGCCGCCGTCGGTGACCGTGGGCCGGCCGGTCGCGTGGGGCAGGTTCGATGTTCTGGCCACCGCGAGGCTCCCTCCGCTAGTCGGCGTCGATGGTCAGGCTGACCGTGACTGTGTCGCCGACGTCGAGTTCCTCAGCTTTCCGCACCCAGGTCTTGATCGGGACGAGGTACGCGCCGTCCTTGGGCCACAGCGAGGTCGTCCACTCGGTGTCGCCGATGCTCGCGCTGACGGGGATCATGCCCCAGCCGTAGGTGACCAGCGAGGCGGCGGCCGCGATGTCGCGGCAGTGCGGCTCGGGCACGGTCACGAAGTGCCACGGCGCCGGCCCCCGCCAGAACCAGAGCTCGCCACTGAACTCGATCAACATGGCTGCGACGTCGCGTCACTCTTCAGGATCCGGTACGCCTTGTCGTGGCTCAGTGTGTAGATGATGTCCCACTGCGTACAGGTCTCGTCGGGCCGGTCCTCCGGCCCGTCACCCGCCTTCTGGTTGCTCTGAAAAGTGACCTCGGCCGCGAGCCCCTCGTCGGTGTCGTCGAGCGAGGTCAGCGTGACATGGGAGTCCGTGGTCGAGCGTGTGCCGTCGGCGAGCTCGGCCATGTCGCTCGCGTTGCCGGGGTCCGTCGTCCCGTCGGGGTCGAGCACCGAGGCGACGGCCGGGTAGTCCTTGGAGTTGATCGAGTTGAAGTAGACGTCGAGCATGGCGATGACCTCGTCGGCCCGGCCGTCGTTGAGGTCCGGGGCGGTGGCGACGATCAGTCCGCCGTCGGCCGGGTCGGCGCTGCTGGGGGCCGGTGCCGGGGCGGAGGAGCCGTTCGCGATGGTCGGGCTCGGGGTGCCGCCGCCGTTGTGGTCGGAGACCAACTGGGGAACGACGATCGCCGCGGCGACGCCGGCGCCGACCAGGAGTACGGCCGCGATCGTGATGACCCAGGGCGACGCGAGGCTGTTGCGCTGCGTGACTTCGATCGTGGCCGGGCGGATCGGATATTGAGTGACCGGCTGGGTCGGCGGGTGAGGGGCGGGCACGATCGCGCCGGCGAAGGGTCGCGTGGGCGCCGGAGTTCTCGGCCCGGCCGAGGCCGGCGCCGCGGACGTCGGCTGGGCAAAGGCCGGAGCGCCGGGAGTCAGGCCGCCGGGAGTCAAGCCGCTGGGGTTCGGGCTACCGAAATATTGCCCGCCGGAGCTC